>NZ_JADYTX010000027.1 GCF_021531475.1 Fusobacterium perfoetens
TAGACATACATTACCAACTTTCTTATATTTTTTAATTTGTTGATAATATATATGTGTCCTTTATGGGTATCATATCAAGATAAAACTTTATTTAAAGTAAATTATAGTTTAGATTAAATATTAAAGAATTTAGATTATCCTACACTATTGAATAATTTTATTTATTTGTTTGAATTTGTAGATGATGATTTTTTATTTTTAAATGTTAATGTTGAAAATAATAATTTCTTTTCTAGAAAGTTTGAACCAAGATTAAAAAATGAATATAAAATAGATTTTAGTTTTAATCTAACAGAAAATATCATTAGAAAAAGTTTAATATTATAATATTTTAAAAGATAACAGTGTAATGTTAGAAAAAACTTTAGAGTGGTTTTTTAAAACCTATTTAGTAGAAGAATTTGGAATAGAAGGATTTTCTATAAATCTTCCAACAGAAAACTTAACTTATTTAGAAAGGGGATTTTCTATGAAAAAAGTTATTTTATTTTTCTATCTTAATTGTTTTACCTTTGCTTTTTCAAAAACTATTGAAGAAATAAAAAATTCATATGAATATCTTTTAGGAGAATCCATTTGGGGAATGATAATATTTTTTCCTTTTATGTTTTTTATTTATCGTATTTTATATGAATGTCATAAAATTTGTAATAAAAAGATAATAACATCTAAAGAATACAAAAAAATTGATTATTTAAAAATATTAAATAACATAAAATTAATTCTTATATGGTGCTTTTTAATTAATATTACAAGTATAACAACTCGTGTAACTACTATTTTTCCAGTTTGGTTAATTTTGTTTTTTATTTATTCTTTTAAAGAAATATTAAATTTATTTTTTAAAGATATTGAAAAACAAAAAATGGATGGATTCATATTATTTTTCTTTATATTGGTGTTCTGCCTAAGTTTAGGGAATCTTGATTTAAAGAATATTTTAGGAATAATTCCTATAACATTTTTATAAAAAATTGATAAGATATTTAGTTAGATAATTGTTATGATTCGGATATTTAATAAAAAATTTTCAAGGAATGTGATTTGTTATGGATATAGAAATAAAAAAAGATGTATATACTGAAATTAGTAATTTATTAAAAGAAGCTAGAAAAAGTATAGTTTCTAATATAAATACTACAATGACTAAAACTTATTTTTTAATAGGAAAAAGAATTGTAGAAGAAGAACAAAATGGAAATGAAAGAGCTGTTTATGGAGAAAATTTAATAAAAACTCTTTCTAAAAGACTAACAGAGGAGTTTGGAAAAGGATTTTCAGTAACAAATCTTAAACAAATGAAAAGTTTTTATATTGCTTACAAAAAAGGTCAGACAGTGTCTGACCAATTCAAATTAAGCTGGTCTCATTATCTTATCCTTATGAGAATGGAAAATATAGAGGAACGAAATTTTTACGAAATAGAATCTATTCAAAATAATTGGAGCTTGAGAGAATTAAGAAGACAGATTGATTCAGCTTTATATGAAAGATTAGTTTTAAGTAGAGATAAAGAAAAAGTCAAAGAACTAGCTTTTAAAGGACAGGTTATTGAAAAACCTGAAGATGTAGTAAAAGATCCATATATTTTAGAATTTTTAGGATTTGAAGAACAAAGTAATTATTCTGAAAATAAGTTAGAAACAGAAATAATAAATAATTTAGAAAAATTCTTACTAGAACTTGGAAAAGGATTTACATTTGTTGGAAGACAAGTAAGATTTACTTTTGATGAAAAACATTTTAGGGTAGACTTAGTTTTTTACAATAGAATACTAAAATGTTTTGTGCTGATTGATTTGAAAATAGGAGAAGTTACTCATCAAGATTTAGGGCAAATGCAAATGTATGTAAACTATTATGATAGATATGTGAGACTTCCTGATGAAAATAAAAGTATAGGAATTATTATATGTAGAGAAAAGAATGATACTTTAGTAAAATTAACTCTTCCTGAAGATAATAATCAAATTTTTGCTAGTAAATATATGACAGTTCTTCCAACTAAAGAGGAGTTTAAGAAAATATTAGATAAAAATCTCGATAACTAATAAATAAAACTTATTGAAAATATGATTTATAAAATAAATTTCTAAGCTCTGTATAGAAGTTAATCGTCAAATATTAAAAGAGCTTTTAAAATTGATTTTGTAAGGGTATTAAAAAATATTATAAAATTGCTGAAGAAAGCTCAAATTGACAAAATTTAATAAATATGCTATAATTTATATACAAATAAAGAGCCGAGAATAACGGTTAGAATATTATTCACTTGTATGTTTAAAAAGCCGAGAATAACGGTCAGAGTATTATTCACTTGTATGTTTAAAAAACCGAGAATAACGGTTAGAATATTATTCACTTGTATGTAGAAGGCTGTTTATGACAGCCTTTTTTCTTTAGGAGGAACAATGAATAAAAAAATACATTTAGTTGCCATATCTCAAGAATTTTTTAAATTATGTTCTTTTGATAAGGAACTATTGGTAAACTATAATCAAGGTAGACCTTATATGATTGTTTTAAAACTAAAATATAAGGAAAAGATGATAGATTTTGCTTTGCCATTAAGATCAAATATATCTAAAACAACGAGAAAAGAAAACTTTTTTAAATTGCCAAATAATAGAAAAACTAAGCAGGGAAATCATCACGGAATCCATTTTGAAAAAATGTTTCCAATAGAAAAAAAGTATAAAGTTAAATTTAGACAAGATGAATTTTTAGAAAAAATAATAATTCCTTTTATATCTAATAATTTAAAAGAAATAATAGGATTAGCTCAACAATATTTAATGAGATATGAAAATGGAGATAAAACAATTTATTCAACAGATATAGATAGAATATATGAAACTTTAGAAAATGAAAAAAATAATGAATTCATTTTGGATAAAAATCTTAGCAAAAAATAAAAAATGGCGTTCCTATGAGGGATCGAACCCCAAACCCTCTGATCCGAAGTCAGATGCTCTATCCAATTGAGCTATAGGAACGCATATATGCTAGAACATAAAAATTCTAGCATATTTTTTTTCATATTACAAGGATTTTATAATTTTTTCAAAATATTTATAACTTTCAAATAATCAATCTTTTCATTTTTAAAAAGTTTTTTTTGAATACAACGATTTATTTCTAAAACCTCATCAGAGCCACCATTTTTAATAAGTATATCTTCAAATTGAGCTTTAGGGCTAAAATTATATCTCTCTTTCATAAATTCACAATAGATTTCATAAAAACTTTTATTATCTTTAGCATTTTTCATTTTTTTTATTAAATCTTTGTAATTTCTTTTTTCAGGAGCTTTTTTATCAATCAGAAGTTTTATAATAATCCCACCTTGAATTATAACTATTACTCCTAAAACTCCTGATATCCAAATCAGATAATCTTTATTTTCTTTTTCTTCTGGAATTGCAGAAATTTTTATAATATTTTTTTCTTTTGGAGTAATTTTATTTTCAGTAGTGTTATCAACTTTAGATTTATTATCTAAAGTATTATTAGATTGAACTGTAATATTTTGTCCACCGATAGCTTTTATCTTTTTTGATGGGACTATAAAAGTTTTATATTTTCTATCTTTTACATCAAAATAATTTACTTTTATCTCTGGTGTAGAAAAAGTACCAGACTTTTTAGGTATAAAAGCAATTTCAAATTCTTTAGAACTCTCATATTTTCCATTATTTATTTTTTTTGAGAAATCAGTCACAGATTGAAAAATATTAAATTTTTCATTTTCTTCTACTGGAAGTTTTTCTAATGAATCAAGATTTACTTCTCCATAAAGTCTTAACTTTAAAACAAAAGTTTGTCCTACATCAACAGTTAATTTATTTTCCCAGTTTATATCTCCTTTTAGATCTCCAAGGATATTTTGAAAATCTTGTGGTTTTCCCTCTTCTGGTAGTGGAAGAATTTTTATAGATATTTCATCTCCACCAGTATATTTTGGCTCTGACCCACTCATCATAAAGAAATCATTGGCACTTGCCTCATTGTAGCCGATAAGCCCAGACACAATATTTTTTTCTCCAATAGAGTTTGCTTCTAAAATACCCTCTCTTACAAGAATTTCTAATTTTTCCCCATCTTGATCAGATATTCTTTTTACTAAAGGATTACCTTGATTATTTGGTGTCATATCTTTAAAAGTAAAATCTTTGAAAGTTGGAGGGTTTATATATCCATAGTTATTTAATGAAATTTTTGTAATTATTTTTTCAAAGTATGGGATTTTTTCTCCAATAAAATATTTTCTTTTATACTCACTATTCTTCGTTGTAACTAAAGAATTTTCTATCTCTTTATTATCTTTAGAAACATTTATATTTATATCATTAGAAACTTTTTTTCCATCAATCTCAAGATTTAAAATAAAATCTCCCTCGTTAAGCGGAAGTACTGTATAGATATCTGAATAAGATTTTGTTGATTTTCCATTTATCCAAGAGGATTTTTGCTGAGAACTTTTATTCATATTTTGAAAGTTTTCAATCCCTATTATTTTATATTCTTGTTTTTTCTCATTTGTAAAATTAACCATTATCTTAAGAGGAACACCAACTCTTGTTTTTGTTGTATCAACTGTAAGAGTGGCTCCCAAAGAGATAATTTGAATAAAAACAAATAATAAAAGTAGAGATAATATTTTAAGTTTACCATCTATTTTTTGTATCACTTTCATTTTCAACTCCTATCAATCTTTCATTATTTTTAAATGATTGTTTTTCATTTTTTTCAAGATTTTTTAACATAAGTTGTAGTTCTTTTTGTTGTTTAGTTTGTTGAGGTTTATCTAAAGAACTATTTTGAGAATTAGAATTTTTATTATTTTCTCTCTCTTTTTCATTTTCAGAACTATTATTTTCATTTTGTTGTTGCTCATTATTTTTAGATTTTTCTTTATTAGAATTATCTAAATTTTCTTGGGAATTATTTTGCTCATTATTATTTCTATCTAAATTATTTTGATTATTGTTACTGTCTTGATTAGATTGATTATTTTTATTTTGGTCTTTATTTTGTTTATTATTTTGATTATCTTTATTATCTTGTCCTTGATTATCGTCGTTATTCTGTTGATTTTTATTATCTTGATTTTGACTATTTTGTTGATTGTCGTTATTATTTTTATCTTTCTCACTATCAGAGTTTTGATTTTGTTTTTTATCTTTATTTTCCTGTTGATTATTAGAATTTTGATTATCTTGATTTTGTTGTTGCTCTTTTAATCTATTTTCAATAATCTCATAATTTTTTTTAATATTTATATCATTATTAGTCAAAATCTCTTCCTTATAATATTCTAAAGATTTTTTTAAATCCTCAGTATTGTTTTGATTTTTTTCAGACATAAAAACCAATGAATTTCCCTTCAAAAATCCATTCTCAACAGGGCTTTCCAAAACTTTTTTATAATTTTTCATCTGATAATCTGTAATGATAAGGTTTATTCTTATGTTATAGTCCTCTTTTATCTTAAGAGCTTTTTTATAATACTCTATTGCCTTTTCATAATTTTTAGAATAATAGTTTTTATTTCCCATTTTTACATAATAATAAAGCTTTATATCTTTATATGAATAAGTTAAAAGCAAAATAGAAAGAACAAAAGAGCCAATCCAAATATATTTTTTATTTTTCATATTTTGTTCCTCCTTTTAAGAAATATCCTACCAAAATAAATAAAAGTCCAATTCCTAAAAACCATTGAAAATATTTTTCATAGATAGATATTTTTTCATCTTTTATTTTAGATTTATCAAGAGTTTCTATATCAAAAATAAACTCTTTTGTATTATCTGAAAGATTATTTACTTCAAAATATTTTCCATTTGAAATTTCAGACATCTCTTTTAAAAATTTTGAGTTAAGAGAGCTTACGACAATATTTCCCTTTTCATCTTTTATAAATCCACTTTTTTTATTATCAGGAATAACAGATCCTTTTTCGGTTCCAACTCCTACAGAATAAACTTTTATATTATTTTTTTTAATAAAATCTAAAGTTTTATCATCTGTATCTCCACCGTCTGAAATAACCAAAACTATTTTATTTTTTGTCTCAGTTTCCTCAAAGGATTTATTTGCAATGGATAAACCTTCAAAAATATTTGTTCCTCCACCAGAAAGAAGATTAGTATCAATAACATTTATAAAATTTTCAGCTATTTTGTAGTCATCAGTCAGTGGCATTTGGATATATGCACTATCTGAAAAAGGAATTATTCCGACTTTATCTCCTTTTAGATTAAGAATTATATTTTTAGCAATGGTTTTAGCTCTTTCAATTCTGTTTGGATAAATATCCTTTGTAAGCATTGAACGAGAAGTATCCATAAGAATATAAATACTATTTCCTTTACGTTCAACCTCTTTTTCCTCAATAAGTTTTTGAGGAGATAACAAAGAGATACAAACCAAAACTGTCCCAATATTTATAAAAAATATTTTTAAAAAATCTATTTTTTTATTATTTGATATATTTAAAAACTTTAAACCTTTTTTCTTTTTCTCATATCCTATAATCAAAAGGATAAGCGAAAGAACAGGAAAAATAAAATATATCAAATTTTCAAGATTTCCAAACTCCACTTTATCTCCTTTCGATTATGGTAATCTTATAAATAGTAAAAACTCAAAGAACAAACCAATTAATAGAAAAATAAGTGAGGCTTTTACAAAACTTATATAAAGTTCCTCTTTCTGTACAAAATCTTGTTTCTCTATCTCGGTTTTTTCAAGCTTATTTATTTCAGAAAAAATCTCTTCAAAAGATTTTTCATCACTGGCTCTAAAATATTTTCCATTTGTTTCCTCTGCCATCTTAGTCAAAAGATTTTCATCAAGCTCAGTATTTTTCACTTTTCTCATAACTCCGAAGAATGACGGAACATTTCTTTCATAAGCTCCAATTCCTATTGTATAAATTTTTATTCCAAGCTCTTTTGCAAGTCTTGTAGCGTCAATCGGAGAAAGTTCTCCATAGTTATTTTCTCCGTCAGTCATAAGAATTATAACTTTTGATTTTGACTCTGATTCTTTTAGACGATTGATAGCCACTCCAACCCCCATTCCAATAGCAGTCCGATTGTTACTAGTAATATCATCTACTTTTATTTTTTCAACAACCTCTCTTAACATTGAATTATCAAAAGTCAAAGGGATTTTTGTATAGGCGTCACCACCAAAAATCACAAGCCCCATTCTATCATTAATCCTTTGAGAAATAAATTTTGAAAGCAATTCTTTTGATTTTTCCAACCTGTTTGGATTAAAGTCCTCCTGTAACATAGATTTTGATAAATCCAAAGCCACTACTATATCTATACCATCTTTTTTTATTTTCTTATCACTTATTCTTTGAGGACGTGCAAGTCCAATAACCATTAAGATAGAAGAAATCAGTATAAAATATTTTCCAATCAGATATTTTTTAGAGTTTAGAGAATATTTTTTTATCCCTTGGATACTTGGAACTTTTATTCCCTTTGATTTTTTCTTTCTAAAAAATAGATATATAATAAAAGGAATGAGAATAAAAAAATATGGATCATTAAATTTAAACATTTTTATCCCCCTCTTCTAATTTATTAAAAATTGTCCAAGCCCTCTCTTTTAAAACCTCTCTATCATAAGAACTTTTTTTTGAAAATTTATAATAATCTAATGACTTAAAAAACTCTATATCATTTTTATCGATATTATTAATTTCTACATAAATTCCTGATAAAAAAGATGTTTTATAAACTTTATCTATATATTCTCTAAGAGCAAAACTAATCTCAAAAGGAAAATTATCACTACTTAAACTATTTAAAATATTTCTGCATTTTTCTTTTGGATCTAAAATTTTATCAAGTTTTTTTCTATGGATTAGATTTTTTATAATTCCAATTAAAGATATTATAAATATACTAGCTCCAATAAAAAATCCAAAAGGAAAATTTGGATTAATTACCTTTGTATCACTCATATCTGAGAGGTTAGGATAAATATTTTTATCATCTGGTGTGATAGTTGAGGCAACAATTAGATTTATTTGATTTTCTCCTAAATCAATTATATTTTCACTAGTCTTGAAAGTTCTAAAAGATATTTTTTCATCTTGGACTTTATCAATGTGAAAATCTTTAAAAGCTTGGCTAATCTCCTCTTGAGAAAGGTTTTCTATTTTTAAGTTAATTTTATCTCCAATATAGATTGGTTTTGTCATACTGCCCCTCCTCTTTTAAAAAATTTAGCCAAAACCTTTGCATAATCATCATCTGTGTAAATATCTAAAGTTTTTATATCATTATCCTCTTGAAAATTTATATTGTTTTTAAAATTTCCAACAGTTATAATTTCTCCAGATTCAGAATCCAAAAGATTAAAAAGAAATCCCTTTGGCAAACTTTCAAATCTTCTATCTAAAATCCTTATAGGTATCAAAGTATGTTGTCTTTGGGTAATCTTTAGAGAGTGAGTATAATTTTCATCTAAAAAATCAGAAATCAAAAAAACTATTGAATGTCTTTTTTGAATTTTCCCAAGAAAGTCTAAAGCCACAGAAATATTAGTTCCTTTTCCTTGAGGTTTTATATCTAACAGTGCCTCAATAATTCTTAAGATTTGATTTCTATTTTTTTGTGGTGGAATAAATTTTTCTACTCTGTCACTAAAAAGAATTAAACCAACATTATCTCCATTTTCACAACCACTATATGCAAGGGAAGATGTAATTTGAGCTATTAAATCCTCTTTTGATTGAAAACTGTTTGACAAAGATATATCCACAACTAAAAATATAGAAAGTTCTCTCTCTTCCTCATATTGTTTTATATAGGTTCTTTTCTGTCTTGCCGTAATTTTCCAATCAATTCTTTTTACATCATCACCGATTTCATAAGGTCTTACATCAGAAAATTCCATTCCGTTTCCTTTAAAGATAGAACGATAATTCCCAACAAAAAATTCATCAGCCACAGCCTTTGTCCTTATATTTATTTTTTTGATTTTTCTTAAAAGTTCCTCTTTTGTCATAATAAACCTCTAGATTATGGAAGTTCAATTGATTCCATTACTTCCATTATAATTTCATCAACTGTTTTTTCGTCAGCAACAGCCTCATAAGATAAAATAATTCTATGACGTAACACATCATAAATTACTTTTTTAATATCTTCAGGCATTACAAAATCTCTACCTTCTATAAAAGCATTAGCTTTTGATGCTTTTACAAGGGCGATACTTGCACGAGGAGATGCTCCACAAAGAATATCATTAGATTTTTCTCTAGTTTTAAAAATAATATTTAAAATATATTCTTTAAGTTTTTCATCAATATATACTTTTTTTACTTGAGATTTTAATTCATCAAGATTTTCTTTTGTTAAAATTTTAGTGATTTCTATATTTTCAAAATCATTTTCTCCAGTAATTAACTCCAAAAACTTTTTTTCCTCATCTTTTGTAGGATATTCAACTTTTACCTTCATAAGAAATCTGTCTTGTTGAGCTTCAGGAAGTGGATAAGTTCCATTTTGCTCAATTGGGTTTTGAGTTGCAAGAACTATAAATGGTCTTTCAAGAGGAAAAGTTTCGTTAGAGATTGTAACCTGTCTTTCTTGCATTGCCTCTAAAAGAGCAGATTGGACTTTTGCTGGAGCTCTGTTTATCTCGTCAGCTAAAATTATATTTGCAAATATAGGACCTTTCTTAGTATAAAATTCTCCTGTCTTTTCATTATAAATCTCAGTTCCAATTATATCACTTGGAAGTAAATCTGGAGTAAATTGGATTCTTGAAAATTTAAGCCCTAAGGTTTCAGCTATTGTATTTACAGTAAGAGATTTTGCAAGTCCTGGTAAACCTTCAAGTAAAATATGTCCCTCTGTCAAAATTCCAATTAAAATTTTATCAATCATATTTTCTTGACCGATGACTTTTCTTCCTATCTCTGATTTTAATTTTGATATTATTAGATTTTTTTCCAAAATATTCACCTCAAAAATTAATTTTCTTCTATTTTAATATTTTCTAATTTTTCTAAAAACTCTTTTGGTAATCTTGATGGTCTTTTTCTTTCATAATCAAAAGCCATATGTTTTGTACTTCCTTTTAAAACTATTTCGTCATTTTCATTTAAAACTTCATAAAAAGTTTCGAAAGTAGTTTTTGAAAAATCTATATTTTTTATAAAACATCTTAGATTTTCTCCAAGTTTTACCTCTTTTAGATAATAAACATGAGATTCAAGTTGGATAATTCCTTTATTTTCTCCGATATTTATTTCGTCAAAACCTAGAGAGTTCAGCCAATCCATTCTACATTGTTGAAAAATTATAAGGGCTCTTTCATTTCCCATATGCCCTCCATAATTTATATCTGACACTATTACTTTATAATCTATTCCAAACATTAAAAACCTCCTAAAATTTTTTCATTCGATTTTTTAGACTGTTAAATTTTAAAAATGGTTAAATAATTTTATAAAAAGAAAGGAAATATTAAAAAAATTGGTTTAATGTGATATAATATCAGAAAGATAAATTTTTTAAATATTATTTACAAGGAGGAACTGAGAATATTATAAATTTAGAAAATAGATTAAATTTAATAAAAGAAAACTTTAAGAATTACGGAAATTACGAAGAGAAGTTAGATTAACAAGGATTTATTGAACGCTAAAAATCTCAACTGTTTGAGCGTTAGCGAGTTTTGAGATTTTAGAGAAATAAACCGTAGTTAATCAACTTGTCGTAGTCTGGAGTAATTCAAAGTTTTCTTTTCATTAGTTGTTCTAAAAAATAAAATATTCTTAGAATATTATGAGTTATAAAAATTCAAAAGAGATATATAATAAAGCAGTAAAATTTATTCCTGGTGGAGTAAATAGTCCAGTAAGAGCTTTTAAATCTGTTCATAGAGAGGCTCCTATTTTTGTAAAAAAAGCTAAAGGCTCAAAACTTTGCGACGAAGATGGAAATGAATATATTGATTATATCTGTTCTTGGGGACCAATGATTTTAGGGCATAATTTTAAAAATGTAATTGAAGGTGTAAGGGAAGAAATAGAAAATGGTAGTTCATATGGACTTCCTACAAAATTAGAAGTGGAGCTTGCAGAGCTTATAACAAAATGTTGTCCATCAATGGATAAAGTAAGACTTACAACTTCTGGAACTGAGGCAACAATGTCAGCTGTTAGACTTGCAAGAGCTTACACTGGTAGAAATAAAATTTTAAAATTTGAAGGTTGTTATCACGGTCATTCTGATGCACTTCTTGTAAAATCTGGTTCAGGACTTTTAACAGATGGTTATCAAGATAGTAATGGAATTACTGAGGGAGTTTTAAAAGATACTTTAACAGTTCCATTTGGTGATAGAGAAAAAATCAAAGAAATTTTAGAAAAAAATAATGTGGCTTGTCTTATAATGGAGCCAGTTCCTGCAAATATGGGAGTTATTTCTCCAGATGTAGAATTTTTAAAATTTGTAAGAGAGATTTGTACAGCTACTTCTACAGTTTTAATTTTTGATGAAGTTATCTCTGGATTTAGATTATCACTTGGAGGGGCTCAAGAATATTTTGGTATCACTCCAGACATGACAACTCTTGGAAAAATAATTGGTGGAGGATATCCTGTTGGAGCTTTTGGTGGAAAAGAGGAGATAATGAATCTTATCGCTCCAATTGGAAGAGTATATCACGCAGGAACTTTGTCAGGAAATCCAATATCTGTAAGAGCTGGGCTTGAAACAGTAGGTTATCTTTACGAGAATAAAGAAACTATTTATAAAGAACTTGAAAATAAAACAAAATATATAACTAAAAATCTTGAAAAATTAGCTAAAAAATATAATGTTCCAGTTTGTATTAATAGACTAGGGTCACTTTACACTATATTTTTTACTGAGAAATCTCAAGTTAAAAATCTTGAAGATGCTTTAACATCAAATACAGAAAATTTTGCTATTTACTTTAATACAATGCTAGATAATGGAATTGTTATTCCACCATCACAATTTGAGGCACATTTTATATCACTTGCTTTAACTGATGAAGATATAGCAAAAACTTTAGAGGTAGCAGAAGAAGCATTTAAAAATATTACTAATAAAATTTAATATATATATAAGAGAGGAAAAGGAATGAGAGAAGAAAAATATGATATTAGCTTTTTAGCAGAGGAAAAAATAAATTCTATTTTAACTGAGGCAAAAGAAAAAGCAAAAGATGAAAAAGAGATAAGAAAAATTTTTGAAAAAGCAAAACTTGCAGAGGGGATAACTCCTCTTGAATCAGCTATACTTTTAAATATAGAAGATAAAAATCTTTTAGATGAGATGTTTAAGATAGCAAAACTTATAAAAGAAAAAATTTATGGAAAAAGAATTGTTATGTTTGCACCACTTTATGTAAGTAACTATTGTGTAAATAACTGTCACTATTGTGGTTACCAACATTGTAATGACAATCTTAATAGAAAAAAATTAACAAGAGATGAATTGATTAATGAAGTAAAAGCTTTGGAAAAATTAGGGCATAAAAGAATTGTTTTAGAAGCTGGAGAAGATCCAATTAACTGTTCACTTGATTATATTATTCAATGTATAAAAGATATTTATTCTATAAAATTTGAAAATGGAAATATAAGAAGAATAAATATAAATATCGCTGCTACAACAGTTGAAGATTACAAAAGATTAAAAGAGGCAGAAATTGGAACTTATACACTTTTCCAAGAAAGTTTCCACAGACCTACTTATGAAAAAATGCACTTAAGCGGACCTAAAAAAGATTATTATTATCATACAACAGCAATGTTCAGAGCAAGAGAAGCTGGAATTGATGATGTAGGAATTGGAGTTTTATACGGACTTTATGATTCAACTTATGAAACTGTGGCAATGATAATGTATGCTAATGAGCTTGAAAAAGTTACAGGAGTAGGACCTCACACAATCTCTGTCCCAAGACTTAGAGCAGCAAGCAGTGTAACTCTAAAAGAATACCCACATCTTGTAGATGATGAAAAATTTAAAAAAATAGTTGCAGTATTAAGACTTGCTGTGCCTTATACAGGAATGATTTTATCTACAAGAGAGGAAGCAGGATTTAGAGATAGTGTTATCGAACTTGGCATTTCTCAAGTAAGTACAGGTTCTTGCACAGGAGTTGGAGGATATTCAGAGGCTAGTGAAAATACAGCTCAATTTGAAGTTGGAGATCATCGTTCACCAATGGAAATGCTTGAAAGTTTAATAAAATCAGGTTATATTCCAAGTTATTGTACTGCTTGTTATAGATCTGGACGTACTGGAGATAGATTTATGGAAATTGCAAAAAGTGGAAAAATAAATGTTATGTGTGAAGCAAATGCACTTATGACTTTAAAAGAATTTTTAATTGATTATGCAGATGAGCATTTAAGAGAAGTTGGAAATAAAGCGATACTTGATGCTTTAGAAAAAATGCCAAATGAAGAATTTAAAAATAAAATTAAAGGGTATTTAAAAGATATTGAAAATGGAGCTAGAGATATTTCAGTTTAATTTTTAGGAGAAAATTATGAATAGAGAAAAAGAAATATTTATAGATTTAAAAGAAAGGTCATACAAAATAGAGATTAAAAGAGGACTTTTAGAAGAGATTGGTAAAAAAATAAAAAAGATAAAAGAATACAACAAAATTGTCATTATAACTGATGAAAATGTAGGAAAATTTTATCTTGATAGACTTACAAAAACTCTTAGAGAAGAAAATTTTTTAGTCTATGATATTATAATTCCTGCTGGTGAAAAAAGCAAAAATCTTTATGAAGCGGAAAAAGTTTATAATGACTTAGCTCTTTATAAAATCACAAGAGGAGATCTTATTATCACTTTAGGTGGTGGAGTTGTGGGAGATCTTGGAGGATTTGTTGCATCAACTTTTTTAAGAGGGATAGATTTTATTCAAGTGCCAACATCACTTCTTTCTCAAATTGATAGTAGTATTGGAGGAAAAGTTGCAGTTGATCTGCCTAGTGGAAAAAATATGGTAGGAAGTTTTTACCAACCAAAAGGAGTTTTTATAGATCCAGAACTTTTGAAAACTTTACCTACAAGATATCTTCACGATGGACTTGGAGAGACTATTAAATGTGGATTAATAAGAGATAAAAAACTATTTGAACTTTTTGAAAATATAAAAGGTGACAGTGAAGTTTTAGAAAGAGCTGAAGAGATAATTTTTGGTTGCTGTATGGTTAAAAAAGTTATGGTTGAAAATGATGAATTTGATAGAGGAGATAGAATGATTTTAAACTTTGGTCATACTATTGGTCACTCTATTGAAAAAAATTATAACTATGAAACTTATACCCACGGAGAATGTGTAAGTATAGGAATGTGTGAGATAACAAAAATTTCTGAAAAGTTAGGACTAACACCAAAAGGAACAGCTGACAGAATAAAAATTCTTTTAGAAAAATTCTCTCTTCCAACTACAACAACTCTTTCAAAAGAAAAAATATTAGAGGGGATCTCTAGTGATAAGAAAAATTTTGGAAACAAGATAAATTTAATAATTTTGAAAGATATTGGAAATGGAGAAATTTTTAAAATTGATTCAAAGGATTTAGAAAAATATATAGTTTAAGGAGACAGAATGAAAAGTCTAGTAATAACACCAAATTCTTTAAATGGAGAGGTAGTAATCCCCTCTTCAAAAAGTATTGGACATAGAGAGATAATTTGTAGCGGTCTAGCTAGTGGAAAAAGCATAGTGGATAATATAAGTATATCAAAAGATATTGAGGCTACTATTGAGGGACTTAAAAGTTTTGGTGCAAAGATAAATGAAATTCCATCAAAATTTCAAGGAAGATGTGCTTTTTCTATTGAGGGAACAGATGGAAAAATAAATCTAAAAAATAAAGTTATAGACTGCAAGGAATCTGGTTCAACTTTAAGATTTCTTATACCACTTGGGATTTTATCAAATGAAAAAATAATTTTTACTGGTTCTGGAAAACTTGTTGAAAGACCACTTGACCCATATTTTGAGATTTTTAATGAAAAGGGAATAGAGTATAAAACTTTTAACGATAAAATAAATCTCCCCTTAGAAATAAATGGAAATTTAAAATCTGGTGTTTATTCGGTGGTTGGAAATATTAGCTCTCAATTTATCTCTGGACTTTTATTTACTCTTCCACTATGTGATGGAGATTCAGTTATAGAGATTACTACAAAACTTGAATCAGAAAGTTATATAAATTTGACTCTTGACGCTTTAAAAAAATATGGAATTGAAATTATAAATGAAGATCATAAAAGATATATTATAAAGGGAAATCAAAAATATAAAAATATTGAAACATCTGTTGAGGGAGATTATTCTCAAGGAGCTTTTTGGTTAGTGGCTGGAGCTTTATCAGAAAATATTAAATCTATTGGACTCGGGTTTGGTTCGATTCAGGGTGACCAAAAGATAGTTGATATTTTAAAAAAAATGAATGTTAATTTAAAAATTTCTGAAAATGAGATAATATCAATAGAAAGTAAAACTAGAGGAACTATAATAGACGGCTCTGATTGTCCAGATATTATTCCGATACTTACAGTTCTAGCATCAGTAAGTGAAGGAGTAACAAAAATAATAAATTCAGAACGTTTGAGATATAAAGAGTGTGATAGACTTACAGCTATTGCCACAGAGCTTAATAAAATTGGGGCAGATATACAAGAACTTTCAGACGGACTTATTATAAATGGTAAAAAATCTTTAAAAGGTGGAGAAGTTTCTTGTTGGAATGATCATAGAATAGCTATGAGTTTGGCAATCGCCTCAATAAAATGTAGAGAAAAATTAATTTTAAGAGGAACTGAGTGTGTAGAAAAATCTTATCCAGAGTTTTGGAAAGATTTTGTGAGCCTTGGTGGAAAGATAGAGGAGATCTGATATGAATAGTTTTGGAAGAAAATTAAAACTTACAATTTTTGGAGAATCTCACGGATTATCTGTTGGAGCAGTTATTGATGGATTGCCTTCTGGTATTGAGCTTGATTTAGATTTTATAAAAAGTGAGATGTCAAGGAGAGCTCCGGGAAAAAATAAGATTTCAACTACTAGAAAAGAAACAGATGATTTTATAATAGAAAGTGGATTTTTCAATGGATATACAACAGGGACTCCCCTTTGTGTAAGGATTAAAAATAGTGATACTCATTCAAAGGATTACTCTATTTTAAAAAATCTTATGCGTCCATCTCACGGAGATTACTCTGGGTTTGTAAAATATAAAGGTTTTAATGATTATCGTGGTGGTGGAAGTTTTTCAGGTAGGCTTACTGCATCGATTGTTTTTGCTGGAAGTATAGCTAAACAAATTTTAAAAGAGAGATATAATATAGAGATATTTTCTCATATTTATTCAATTAAAAATATAGAGGATAGACCTTTTAATTTAATTGGAGAGCCTAAAGAAATTTTATCTAAACTTTTAGAAAAAAAACTCCCTGTATTAGATGATGAAAAAATACTTCTTATGGAAGATGAGATTTTAAAAGCTAAATCAATGGGAGATTCTGTTGGTGGAGTTATAGAATGTATGGTAAATAATGTAGGAGCTGGACTTGGTTTTCCATTTTTTGATTCTGTTGAAAGTGTAATTTCTCACGGAGTTTTTTCTATTCCAAGTGTAAAAGGGATAGAGTTTGGAAAAGGTTTTGATATTACAAAACTTTTTGGAAGTAGTGCTAATGATGAATACTATTTTGATGAAGAAAAAAATATAAAAACCAAAACTAATAATAATGGTGGGATATTAGGCGGAATAACAAATGGAATGCCGATTATTTTCAGAGTGGCTATAAAACCAACTCCATCAATATCACTACCACAACATACAATAAATATATCAGAAAAAACAAATGAAATCTTAGAGATAAAAGGGCGTCACGACCCTTGTATAGTTCAAAGAGCTGTTCCTGTTATAGAAAATATTACGGCTTTTACTATTTTAGATTTAATTTTATCAAACTGAGGGGGGAAGATGGAAAAACTTGATTTACAAAAGATAAGAGAAGATATAGATATAATTGATAGAGAACTTGCTCATCTTTTTGAAAAAAGAATGGATATAGTTTTAAAAGTTGCTGAGTATAAAAAACAAAATAATCTTCCTGTAAAAGATAAGGCTCGTGAAGAAAAAATTCTCGCTAAATGTGAAACTTTGGTAGAAAATAAAGAATACGCAGAGGGACTTAAAAAAGTTTTGAGAGATATTATGGATTTTAGTTGTGATATTCAAGAAAAAGAATTAAAAAAAGATAAAATAAAATTTGGTTTGCTTGGAAAGAAACTAGGGCATAGTATATCTCCTAAAATTCACAAAGAAATATTTAAAAATCTAAATATTGATGAAGATTATTCATTGGTTGAATTAGAAGAAAATCAGATAGAAAGCTTTTTTAAGAATGAAATTAAAAATTATAGAGGACTTAATGTAACTATTCCTTATAAGATAAAAGTTATGGAATTTATAGACGAGATTTCCAAAGAAGCTCGTGAAATTGGAGCTATTAATACTATTTTTCAAAAAGATGGAAAACTTTATGGATATAATACTGATTACTTTGGTTTTAAAAGAATGCTAGAAGAAAATAAAATTTTTGTAAATGGAAAAAATTCAGTAATTCTTGGAGCTGGTGGTGGAGCTAGAGCTGTTATTAAATATCTAATAGACGAAAATGCTAAAAATATCCTAATTGTTGCAAGAAATCTTGAAAAAGCTAAAAAAGAATTAAAAGACTTGGTAAAAGATAGAAAAAATATAAGTTTTATGGATTTTGAAAGTTTTGAAAGAAGAGAGGAAGAGGGATATTTAATAGTTAATTGCACTCCTGTTGGAATGTATCCAAATGTTGATGACTCTCCTATAAGCAAAGAGATATCAAAAAAATATGAAAACTCAGTAGATTTGATTTATAATCCAAGTGAAACAAAATTTTTAAAATTTGCAAGGGAAAATGAAAAAAAATTTGTAAATGGTCTTTATATGCTTATTGCTCAAGCTGTTGAGGCTGAAGAAATTTGGCAAGAAAGAAAAATAAGTAACGAAGTTATCAAGAATATAATGAAGGAGGAGTTATGAGAATACTTGTTATAAATGGACCAAATATTAATATGCTTGGAATAAGAGAAAAAAATATTTATGGCGTCAATGATTATAATTCCTTAGTTGAAAAAATAAAAAAAGAGGCTAGTGAGCTAGATTGCCAAGTTGATTTTTTTCAAAGTAATATTGAAGGAGAAATAATAACTTCTATTCAAAAAGCTTTTGGCGTCTATGATGGTATAATTATTAATCCTGCTGCTTATACTCATTATAGTATTGGGATTTTAGATGCATTAAAATCTGTAAATATTCCTGCAATAGAAATTCATATAAGTAATATTTATCAAAGGGAAGATTTTAGAAAAAAATCTGTAACTGCTGAAGGTTGTATCGGTCAAATATCAGGTTTAGGTTTTGAAGGATATACTTTGGCATTAAGAGGTCTTGTTAATCTGTTGAAATAAAATATTCTGCTATAATTTAATGATTTTTATCATTTTTTTATAGCAGTTTTTTTATTTTTTGAAAATTAAACTTTTATCTTGATTATACAATCTAATTCTATAAAATAACTATAATAAGTTGAGAAAAACCAATTTATATAGTATAATTTAAGTGAAAGCTAAAACAGTATTGGAGGTTACTTATGGAAAAAATTACAGAGAGTAGACAATATGAAACAATAAAAATAATATTTTTAAAATCTATGTCAGAACTATTCCCAAACTATAATGTTGAATTACAAAATTCATTAAATTATGGTTCTTATGGAGAGGTTTTTGATAAAAATGAGATTGTAGAGCTTTCTAATGAAGATTATGAAAAAGTCAAAGAACAAATGAAAAAAACTATTGATGAAAATCTTCCAATAACTCTTGCTACAGATGATATAGAGCTTATGAAAGAAAATTGGAGAAAGATTGAAAGAGATGATATAAGAGAGCTTTTAAAAAATTGTGGTTGGGCAAAAATAAAAGCTTTTCAAGTGGGAGGATATACAGATTATTTCTATCTTGAACCAGAAAAATTAACTGGTCTTGTAAAAGATTTTGACCTTTATAAATATGATAGAGGGTTTATATTAAAAACTCCAATGGAAGTTTTTGATTGGAATGTAGCTCCTATGAAAGATACTCCTAAAATAGCTCAAGCTTTCCAAGAGGGAAATGATTGGGAAAGAATAATGGGTATTAATTTTGCAGGAAGTTTAAATAAAAAAGTTTTCAAAAGAGAAATAGCAGAACTTATTATGCTTAATGAAACTCTTCACACAAAAAAAATTAATAAATTTGCAAATGAAATTATAAAAAATGATAAAATAAAAATAGTTACAATAGCTGGACCATCATCATCAGGAAAGACAACTCTTTCTAAAAAATTAAGATTACATCTTCAAACTAGCGGAATAAAGACTTTGGCAATCTCTTTAGATGATTATTATGTAGGAAGAGCCAATGTACCACTTGATGAAAATGGAAATAAAGATTTTGAAACAATTCACGCTCTTGATACAAAACTTTTAAATGAAAATTTAAGAGATTTGATTGCTGGGAAAGAAGTTGAATTACCTCTATATGATTTCTTTACTGGAGAAAGAAAACCAGTTGGACATATAGAAAAATTAGAAGAGAATGGAATAATAATTTTAGAGGGAATCCACGGATTAAATGATGAACTTACAAAATATATTCCTAGAGAAAATAAATATAAAATTTATATTAGCTGTTTAACTCAAACAAATATGGATAGACATAATAGAGTTCATACAACAGATGTAAGAAAAATAAGAAGAATTGTAAGAGATAGCTTATCTCGTGCAACTACTGGAGAGGAAACTCTTGAGATGTGGAACTCTGTTAGAAAAGGTGAAGAAAAATGGATATTCCCATTCCAAGAAGAAGCGGACGCCATATTCAATTCAAGTCTTTGCTATGAACTTGGAGTTTTAAAACCTTATGCAATTCGTGAACTTATCAAAATAGATATAGAATCTCCTCAATATGAAGAGGCAAAAAAACTTGTGGAACTTTTAAGTTGTTTTGTGGATATAGAAACAGAACTTGTTCCCTCTGACTCTCTTCTAAAAGAATTTATTGGAGGAAGTGTATTTTATAATTATTAAAGGTGGAGAAAATATTGGAAAACTTAGAAAATAATATGAAAGAAAATATAAATGATAAAAAAACAGAAAATGTTCCTGCAGCTCCTGCAAAAAAGAAAAAGAAATTTTTTAGGTGGCTAAAAAGAACTTTAGGATTTTTATTTTTGGAACTTTTTAAAGCTATTTTTAGATTAATAATCTTGGGACTTGCAATATTTACCATAAGTAAACTTATAAAAATTGATAATAGAAAACCAGCAGTTCCTGAGAAAGTTTATTTAGAAGTATCCTTAGCTGAAAAAGTAAATGAAAACAGAATAAAAAATCCATTTGATATAGATAATAAGATGAATTTCTATGGATTCTTAAAAAAATTAAATCAAATTAAAAATGATAAAAGAGTTCAAGGGATAATTTTTAAACTTGGATATATGTCTTTAAATAATGCTCAAACTGAAGAGCTTAAACTAAAAATCTCAGAACTTAAATATTCTGGTAAAAAAATCTATGTTTACAGTGAAAATTTAGATAATAGAAATTATTCTCTTGCTCTTGAAGCTGATAAAATAATTATGCCTAATAATAGATGGGCTGGATCTGATATAAGTGGTTACTCTGCAAGATATCCATATTATAAAAATCTTGGAGATAATCTTCTTATCAGTGCCAATGTTATTCATATAGGTGATTATAAATCAATGGGAGAAAATTATACAAGCTCAAAGATGAGTGAGGAGTTTAAGGCTAATACTAAGAGAATTTTAGATAAAAGATATATGAATTTTGTAAGTGACATAGCCTTAAAAAGAGGAATCCCAGAAAACCTTATCAATAAAAAAATTCTTGATGGAGATTTTGTAATGTCTTCTCCAAAAGTTTTAAGAGAAAGCAACTTAATAGATGAAACTATCTATTATGAAGATTTTATTAAAGAAAATAAGATTGATTCAAAAATAACAATAGAGGAATATTTTGAAAGAGTGGCTGAAGAGTTAGAATATAAGATTGAGAAAAAAGATAAGATTGCAATTATTTATGCAGAGGGAACAATAGTTTCTGAAGATTCTCCTAAGATAGAAAATAAAGTTACTCCAAAAGATATAAAAGAAAAATTAGCAAAAGCTGATGAATTACCTAATGTAAAAGGAATCGTTCTTAGAATAAATTCTCCGGGAGGGTCAGCCCTAGCATCAGATATTATTTATGAAGCTGTCAGAACTACCGAAATTCCTGTCTATATTTCAATGGGTGGAGTAGCTGCTTCTGGTGGATATTATATTGCTTCAGCTGGAGATAAAATATATAGTGATAAGGGAACTATTACTGGTTCAATTGGTGTAGTAAGTATAATACCAGATTTCTCAAAACTTGCTGAGAAAATTGGTATTGATTTTGACGAGATTTCCAATGGAAAATATACAAATCTTTATGACGTTACAAAACCATTATCAGATAACGAAAAAGAAAAAATATACAGATCAAGTTTAATTGGATATAATGAGTTTGTTGAAAAAGTGGCTCTTGGAAGAAAAATGTCTATTGAAGATGTTCAAAAAATAGCCGAAGGACGTGTTTGGCTAGGAGAAGAAGCAAAAGATTTGGGACTTGTAGATGAAATCGGTGGACTTGAAAAAACTATATCTGATTTAGCAAAAGATTTAAATTTAAAAGAATATGAAGTAATAGAAAGTTTGGAAAGTAGAAAATTGGAAGAGATACTTAAGAAATTCCTTCCTAAATATATATTTTCTAGTGTGTTAATGGATAAAAATATATCAAAAATAATTCCAAAATATGATTTATCAGAGGAGTTATTTTATAAACCCGTTGTTTATACTCCAAATTTAGAAACTTTTTATTGAAAAAATAGTTAAAATTATGTATAATAAGTTATATATAAATGTGTTTAGGAGGATTTAAAAGTGGTAAGAAAATTAAAAACAGCTAAAGGTAGTGCAAATCAAATGGATATCATAAGACAAGCTCAAGCTATGCAGCAAGAGATGTTAAAAATACAAGAGGAGTTAAAAGGAAAAGAAGTTGAAGCTTCTGTTGGTGGAGGAGCTGTTGTTGTTAAAGCTAACGGACAAAAAGAAGTTACTAGTATAACAATCTCTGAAGAAACAATAAAAGATGCAGCAACTGACAAAGAAATGTTAGAAGATTTAGTTCTTTCAGCAGTAAAAGAAGCTATGAGACAAGCAGAAGAATTATCAGAAAAAGAAATGTCTAGAGTAACTGGTGGAATGAATATCCCAGGACTATTCTAGTTTGTAGTTAAATAAATACTCAAAGGCTATTATCTTAAAAATAACTAAAGATAGTAGCTTTTTTTATAAAAAAAGTCAAGTTACTTGAAAAATGTTTTATCAAGTGGTATAATCAAGTTATAAGTAAAATAATTGTCAGGAGATAAAATGTACAAATTTTATGGATTATTAGTGTACTATATTATTATGTTAATAAAGTTGACACTAAAAATTGAAATTATTGGAAAAGAAAATATGGAAGAGGATAAACCTTATGTGTTGGCTCTTTGGCACAACAAAGTAGTTGCTACAGTTTTAGCTTTAGGATTTATTAAAAAAAGAGCTGGACTTGCTAGTCCCTCTGCTGATGGAGAGCTTATCTCTGTGCCTCTTGAAAAATTAGGTTACAAAATGATAAGAGGTTCATCAGGAAAAGATTCTGTAAAAGGATTGGTTCAACTTATAAAAGCTGTAAAAGAGGGATATACTATTGGAACTCCACTAGATGGGCCAAAAGGACCAAGATTTGAAGCAAAACAAGGAATGATGTATGTAGCTCAAAAATCTGGAAGACCAATGGTTTTTATGGGAGCTGCTTACAGTAAAAAATGGGTTTTATCAAAAACTTGGGACAAATGCCAAATACCAAAACCTTTCTCAAAGGTTATCTGTGTAATAAGTGAACCTTTTTACCTTGAAAAATCTATTCCGGTAGAAGATTACAAAGAGATTGTTGAAAAAAAACTTAACGACATAAATGAAGTTGCAGAAAATTTAATAGAAGATAAGGAGAGATAATGGAAAGTAAAAACTTTTATATAACAACACCGATATATTATGTTAATGGAGATCCACATGTTGGAAGTGCTTATACTACAATAGCTGCTGACGTTATGGCAAGATACAAAAAAACTCAAGGTTATGATGTATATTTCCTAACAGGAACTGACGAACATGGACAAAAAGTAGAAGAAACAGCAAAAGCTAAAGGAATGACACCACAAGAATGGACAGACCTTATGGCTCCAAGATTTGTTGAGATGTGGAAAGCTTTAAACATAAAAAATGATGATTTCATCAGAACTACTCAAGAAAGACATAAAAAAGCTGTTAAGAAAATTCTTCAAACAGTTTGGGAAAAAGGAGATATCTACAAAGGAGAATATGAAGGAAAATATTGCGTTTCTTGTGAAACTTTCGTTCCTGAAAATCAAATTGTTGGAGATAACTGCTGTCCTGACTGTGGAAAACAATTAAGAATGGTAAAAGAGGAATCATATTTCTTCAGAATGTCAAAATATCAAGATGCTCTTTTAAAACATATAGATGAACACCCTGATTTTATCCTACCTCGTTCAAGAAGAAATGAAGTAATTTCTTTCATTAAACAAGGTTTACAAGATTTATCAATATCAAGAAATACTTTTGAATGGGGAATCCCTATTGAATTTGCACCAGGACATATTACTTATGTTTGGTTTGATGCTTTAACAAACTATTTAACAGCTGTTGGATATGAAAATGATCCTGCTACATTTGAAAAAAGATGGACAAATGGAGAAGTTGTTCACCTACTTGGAAAAGATATTGTTAGATTCCATGCTATAATCTGGCCTTGTATGTTACTTTCAGCTGGTGTAAAATTACCAGATAAAATAGTTGCTCATGGTTGGTGGACTTCTGAGGGAGAAAAAATGTCAAAATCTAAAGGAAATGTAGTTGCTCCATTAGATGAAGTTAAAAAATATGGTGTTGATGCATTTAGATATTATCTATTAAGAGAAGTTTCATTTGGAAATGATGGAGATTATTCTACAAAAGCTATAATAAATAGAATTAACTCAGATCTTGCTAACGACCTTGGAAACTTACTAAACAGAACTCTTGGAATGTATAAAAAATATTTTGGAGATGAAATTGTAAAAGGTGGAGAGTTCCAAGAAATAGATTTAGGAGCTCAAAAACTGTTTGATGAAACTCTAGCTCTAGTTGATGACGCTATGTCAAGACTTGAATTCTCAAGAGCATTAGAATTTATTTGGAAATTTATCTCTAGAATGAATAAATACATAGATGAAACTGGTCCTTGGTTACTAGCAAAAGATGAAACTCAAAAAGAAAGACTTGCTACAATAATGAACATGCTAGTTTACTCATTAGAAAAAATCGCTGTTTTAGTAGCTCCATATATGCCAGAAGCTGGACAAAAAATCTGGTCACAACTTGGAATTGAAAAAAATATAGAAACTGCACAAATTTCTGACGTAGAAGGTTGGGATTTATTATCTGCTGGTCATAAACTTGGAACACCTACACCAATCTTCCCAAGACTTGAAGTTGAAAAAGAAGTTAAAGAAAAAAATCCAGTAAATAAAGATTTAAAAATAGAAAATCCTATTAATATAGATGATTTTTCAAAAGTTCAAATAAAAGTTGTTGAAATTTTAGAAGCTGATAAAGTAAAAGATTCTGATAAACTTTTAAAATTCAAAGTAAATGATGGAAAAAATATAAGACAAATAGTTTCTGGAATAGCAAAATACTATCCTAACTATGAAGAACTAGTTGGTAAAAAAGTTCTTGCTGTTGTAAACTTAGAGCCAGTAGTATTAAAAGGAGAATTATCTCAAGGAATGCTTTTAAGTTCTGAAGAAAAGAAAAGAATAAAACTAGTTGAAGTTGATCCATCAGTAAAAGTTGGTTCAAAAATAAAATAGTAAAAAATTCGAGGTGAAATGTTATGAAAAAAGTAACTAAAGCTGTAATACCAGCAGCTGGACTTGGAACTAGAGTTTTGCCAGCAACAAAAGCTCAACCAAAAGAGATGCTAGTAATAGTAGATAAACCTTCTCTTCAATATATAGTAGAGGAGTTAGTTGAATCTGGAATAACAGATATAGTTATTATTACAGGAAGAAATAAAAATTCTATTGAAGATCATTTCGACTATTCTTATGAATTAGAAGAAACTTTAAAAGAAAAGGAGAAAGATGAGCTTTTAGAAAAAGTAAAACACCTTTCAGAAATTGCTAATATATTTTATGTAAGACAAAATCACCCATTGGGACTTGGACATGCTATCCTTAAAGCAAAACCATTTATAGGAGATGATCCTTTTGTAATTGCTTTAGGAGATGATATTGTCTATAATGAAAAAACTGCTACATCTCAATTAATAGAAACATATGAAAAATATGGAGCTAGTGTATTGGGAGTTCAAGAAGTACCAAAAGAAGATGTTACAAAATATGGAATTGTGAAACCAAGTGAAATCCTTGATAGTAAAACTGTTGGGGTAGAGGATTTCGTTGAAAAACCTAGTATCAAAGAAGCTCCATCTACTATGGCTTGTCTTGGAAGATATCTTTTAGATGGAAAGATTTTCAAATTCTTAGAAGAGACAGAAGCTGGAAAAGGTGGAGAGATACAACTTACAGATGCTATACTTAAAATGTTAAAAGCTGGAAATAAAGTTGTAGCTCATAACTTTGAGGGAAAAAGATACGATATAGGAAACAAAATAGGGTTATTAAAAGCAAATATTGAATTTGGTCTAAGAAACGAGGAAACTCGTGATGACCTTATAAAATATTTAAAAGAAGAATTAAAAATATAATTACAAATGAAGGGAGATAAGTATGGACGAAAAAACTTTAGAAATGTACAATCTTTGGTTAAATTCATCATACATAGATGAAGCTGACAGAGAGGAATTAAAAAATTTAGCTGGTAACGAAAAAGAGATACAAGAAAGATTCTATACTAATATTAGCTTCGGAACTGCTGGAATGAGAGGAGTTAGAGGGGTTGGAACTAATAGAATAAATAAATATATGGTTAGAAAAGCTACTCAAGGTCTTGCTAATTATATGTTAAAAATGACTGGAGAAGAGGGAGCTAAAAAAGGGGTTGCAATAGCTTATGACTGTAGAATTGGTTCTTATGAATATGCTATAAACTCAGCTCTTGTACTTGCTGGAAATGGAATAAAATCATATTTATTTGAATCTTTAAGAACTACACCAGAACTTTCTTTTGCTGTAAGAGAATTAAAAGCTCAAGCTGGTATAATGGTTACTGCTTCTCATAACCCACAAGAATATAATGGATATAAAGTTTACTGGGATATTGGTGGACAAATAGTTGAACCAGAAGCTTCTGGAATAATAAATTCTGTTAATGATATAAAAGATTTTGCAGAAATCAAAATGATATCTGAAGAAGAAGCTAAAGCAAAAGGTTTACTTGAAATCGTTGGACAAAAATTAGATGACAGATTTATAGAAGAAGTTAAAAAAGAAGCAATACATACAGATATTCCTGGTAAAAAAGATTATAAAATAGTTTACTCTCCATTACACGGAACTGCTGGAAGACCAGTTAAAAGAATTTTAGCTGAAATGGGATTTGAAAGTATATATGTAGTAAAAGAACAAGAACAACCAGATGGAATGTTCCCAACTTGTTCTTATGCGAACCCAGAAGATACAACAGTTTTTGCTCTATCAACAAAATTAGCTGATGAAGTTGGAGCAGATTTATGTATAGCTAATGACCCTGATGGAGATAGAACAGGTATCGCTGTTAAAGATGAAAATGGAAATTGGTTATATCCAAATGGAAACCAAATTGGTATGTTATTTATGGATTACATCTTAAAAATGACAAAACCTCTACCATTAAATGGAGCTGTTGTATCAACAATAGTTTCTACTCCAATCCTAGATGAAATTGGAAAAGCTTACGGAGTAAAAGTTTGGAGAACTTTAACAGGATTTAAATATATTGGAGAAAAAATAGAAGAATTTAAAAATAAAGTTTTAGATGGAACTTATCTATTTGGATTTGAAGAATCAATAGGATACTTAAAAGGTACTCATGTAAGAGATAAAGACGCAGTTGTTGCTTCTCTTCTACTTGCTGAAATTGGTGCTTACTACCATAGTCAAGGTACATCTATTGCTAAAGAAATAGAAAAAATCTATGAAACTTATGGTTGGTACGGAGAAGAAACTGTTCCTGTAACTAAAAAAGGAATGGATGGAGCTAAAGAAATAGCTGGTATAATGGCTAACTTAAGAGAAAAAGAGATAACTGAAGTTGTTGGTAAAAAAGTTGCTGTTATGAAAGACTTCCAAAAACAAGTTGAAACTGACTATGCTAATGGAACTAAAAAAGCTATTGAACTTCCAAAAGCTGATGTATTACAATTCATATTAGAAGATGGAACTATGATTACAGTAAGACCATCTGGAACTGAACCAAAAATTAAATACTATATGTATGTAAAAGATACTAGCAAAGAAAAAGCTGAGGCTAAACTTGCTGATACAAAAGCTAAATTCTTAGATTTTGTAGATAATTTATAATAAGAAATATTAATAGGATAATGTAGAAATGGACTGTTTTGAGAGCAGTCCGTTTTTACTATTTATAAAAAAATGTTGTTTTAAATTTTTATTATATCAATAATATCACTAATATTTTCTTTTATTGTTTTTATTCTGAAATTTATCATATGTATTACAAATAGAGTTACTTTAAATGCAAATCTAGCATTATTTCCAGATAAATAATTTCTACCATGAAGACATTCGTTACGAATATTAAAAGAATTTCCATTATACATGGTGTTGTAAACAAATATAAAATCTGCTACATTTTCAAAACTATGTTGTTCATTAAAAATCATTATTAATAATTCTCGTAACAAAGAACTAGGATCGTTATATTGCATAAATTCATCTATATTTTTTTTAAAAGGAAAAATGCCAAGTAAAGTCACTAATTCACGTATTTTAATTTCTAATATTGGAAATAGTTGTGTCAATAATGCTAATGATATTATATTTGAGTATGGTAATAATTCTATTTTTTCTTCTTTTTTTACAATATCATAAAGTTTATATTCATCAATAAAATTAATAAAAGTTTGAGTCTTAAGACTATAATTTTCATGTATACCTAAGACAAATTCTTTCCCATTGAGTTGATTTAACAATTTATAACCTTTTCTTTGCTGTAAATAGGTTACATAGTTTAAGAACATTTTATCAATATCATGACGTTCAAAGGTTATTTCTGATTTTTTAGTAGGAAATATAGGACTTAATGATATTTGAGAGATTATGTATTTGAGAGGATTTTCAGATACAGATATCATAATATTTAATATTTCTTCCTCAGATACAGGAGTACAGTATTGAGCAAAAATTATTGGATTTAATAAACTAATTTTATTAAATTCGTTGATATATTCATTTTTAAATTCTTGTTTAAAGGAAATTGACTTCAGATTTTTACATTGTTTTTCATAGACATTTTCTTGCCAAAATTTTTGTGTATATATCATTTCTTTTTGAATATACCTTTTATCTATAATTTGACTACTTTTATTAATATTAATTAAAAATATCATATAATCATAGAATAAAATAGAAATACTAATTTCAGTATTTTTATCTATACACTCTTTAAATTTTTTACTAACAATTTTTAAATATTCTGTAGTAATATTTTTTATAATACTATCATCTTTTAAATAATTGCTTAATTCATTAATTGAATAAATATTATTAATGTTTTTAAATTTATTAGTCAAAAATTTTGTTATTATATCTTTTTGGAATTTAGAAATTGGAAATCCATCTTCTTTAATTCTTGTAATAAGTAGAGGATCTGTTATGCTGTGTAACATTTCTAAAAAGTTAATATAAGATTTATTTTTAATACAATCTTGCATTTTTTTATCTTTATGTAAACAAGATAAAATATGATATGAAGAACTAAAAAGAATTTTATGATTTTATTTTTTTAGAGTTAATGGCTTCTATTAAAAAATCACAGTGAAGAAGTTTTATTGTTGTTGGTGGATTAACATTGAATATCATATATAAAACAGAATCTAATACAAAATCTGTAGCAGAATTATTAAAATAATTTTTTAGAAGATTTAAAATTTTTTCATTAAATATTTCTGTGCTATTTCCATTTGAAAATATTGGTTGAAGCTTTCTTTCATTAAAAGACATTTCTAAAATTTCAAGTAAATATCTTTCTTGCCAAACCTGACAATCATCTTTATCTATGATTTTATATGAAAAAGTGTTGTAATTTAAAATTTCTTTTTCATGACGTGATAAAAAATTAATATTACAAGGAAGTTCTATTTTTCTTATATTATTACATAAATTTTTTAAGGGAACATCTATTCCTAATATAGGGATGTTTTTTAAGTAATCTATTAATTCTTTCTCATTTTCTAATAATGATTCTATTTTAATTAATTCAAAATAATTTTTTTGAATTAACATTTGAACATCATACAAATATTCAGAATCATTATCGCTATTTTCTAGTTTTGTAATTCAAACGCATAAAAAGAAAAGTTTACCTTTGATCTGTACCCTGTCAAGTACTCAATTTAATTATCAACATTTTTTTCTTTAAATTTCCTATATTCTATTGGACTTC
>NZ_JADYTX010000028.1 GCF_021531475.1 Fusobacterium perfoetens
CTCCTATGATATTAATTTTATCATAGAAAGCTATTAAAAGTTAGTATTATTTAATTTACAGAATCTTTTTCACAGGCTCGAAAATGGGTTCACTACATTGTAGTCCCTTTTTCATAATTTGTAATCTTATTTAATTCATTTATCCAATATGCCATTTCATTTATAGCATTTCTTCCTTTATCATGAGCACTTCCTGCATGCGAAGCTTTTCCTGTAAATTCTACCTTATATCCTCCACTTCCTTTTCTTTCAACTACTAAATCTCCATTAGGTCTTGCATGTTCTATAACAAGAGTATAATTACTTTTTTTCGCAATTTCTTCGATTAAATCTTTATAATGTTCTGAACCTATCTCCTCTTCACTATTTAATAAAATACAAATCTTTTTAGAAGTTTTACTTTCTATCAATTCTTTTACAGTATAATACAATGAAAGAAGAGGTCCTTTCATATCAATCACGCCTGGACCAAACACTTTATTTCCTTCCCTTTTAAAAGGTCTCTCCTTTATTGTTCCTTTAGGAAAAACTGTATCTTGATGTCCTAACAATAACACATCATAATTTTCTTCGTTTGTATTTGTAACTTTTAAACAAGGTCCTACTTCTGAATATTTACTAATTTTTTCTACATTTAAACCTAATTTTTTATATTTATCAAAAAAATAATCAGTTATTTTTTCTACTCCCTCTGGATCTTTACTTTCACTTTCCATATTAACAATTTTTTCAAGTTCTTCCGTATATTTTTCTATATTAAAATCTTTCATTTTTATCCCTCTCACTCTAATTTTTTATGATAAAATGCCTAAAGGATATTAGATATTAAAGCATTAATTCTCCGTCTTTTAATATCGTTACACCATCTGCTGTTAAAGTAGGTTTAGTCATTATCAAATCATAATGACAAGCTGCTTTTATAACTCCACCAAGAGTTATATTAGTTCCCACTCCTATATGAAGAGACCCGTAAACCCCTTCATCTTCCAACATACTTCCTGTAAATACACATTCTGGATTTAATCCTACTCCCACTTCAGCTACATTATATACTTGAGGATCTTTTTTACTTATCCAATCATCTGCTAATTTTTTCGCTTCCTCTCCTCCTGAAATACTTTCTGGTATTATATATCCATCTTTAACTTCAGCTCTTACAGGTACTTTTAATAAACCTATTCCTATATATGGTATACTTGCATCTGCTACAATCACTCCATTTGCACTTCCTTCAACAGGAGACACATTAGCTTCAATAGTTGGTACTGGAGCAAATCTTCCAGCTTTTACAATTCCCGTCATAGCATTTCCTCTTCTTCCCTTTCCAGAAAGTTTTAAATTAGTTCCCATTGGAGTAGTTATAGTTATTACTTCCGCTCCTGCTAGTACTTTTGCTACTTTTTCACAATTTGCAGCAGCTTCATAAAAATTAGCATTTACTCCACCTTTTATCATTTGTTCTTCGTTAAATTGTGTTAACATTACTCCTCTTGATCCTGCTGCACAGGCGTCTTTTACTGCATGAGTGTGAGTAATTGATGTGTAAACAGCTCCTATAAAAGCATCTGACTCTTTCATAGCCGCTGCTACTGTTTTTGGTGGTTCTTGACCATCTCTTTCTCTAGGCATTAATAAATGAATTGTTGGTTCTGCTCCTGCAGCAACAACAGCTGCAGCTAAAGCTTCAGTTATTCTCATTTGTTTTGGTTCTGTTACAATTGCCACTTGTTCTCCAGGTTTCACTCCAAGATTTATTTCTACTATTGATCTTGCTGCTTTAGCCATTAATATTTTTTTCATAACTATATCATCTCCTCAAATTATTTATACACGTTAATAAAAGTTACAATTATAATTGAATTGAAAAAGTTAATAAATAAACTACCTACTAGAGGTAAAATAAAGAATGCTGTCGGAGCTTTTCCATATTTTTCCTCAACAGATTGCATGTTAGCCATAGCAGTAGGAACAGCCCCTAATCCAAATCCACAATGTCCAACTGCCATCATAGCAGCTTCAAAATCTTTTCCCATCATTCTAAATGTTAAGAAAGTTGCACAAATAAACATTAATATAGTTTGAGCTATTAATAATATAATCATAGGAATAGCTAAGTCAGCAATTTGCCACAATTTCAAATTCATCATAGACAAAGCCAAGAATAGCATTAAAGATAAATCTCCCATTATTCTAACTTCATTTTCTTTTATTTTAAAATTAGGAGAATAATCTGCTATATTTCTCATAATTGCTGCAGCTATCATTGCTCCAACTGAATCTGGGAAAGTTAAACCTATTTTTTTTAGCCCCATAGAAATTATAGAACCAAGAGCCATAGAGATTAATAATTGATACATTGCTGATTGTATTCTTTTTTCATCTATTTTATTTTTAATTTCTTTAAGAGAATCATTAGATTTTTCAACTTCTTCATTTTTTATAATTTTAGAAACTAATTTATATTTTTCAATAAGAAATTTACCTGTAGGACCACCTATTAAACTACCAGAAACTAGTCCAAAAGTAGCTGCAGCTAAAGAAATTGTTAGAGCGTTAGACAAACCAGCTTCTTCTAATACAGGTGCAAATGCTGCGGAAGTTCCATGACCACCAGTCATTGGTATAGAAGCAGTTGCTAAACCTACTAAAGGATTTAAACCTAAAAATTTAGCTAGATATACTCCAAGAAAATTTTGAAGAATAACTACGATAATAGAAGCTATTAAAAATTTTAATACTTGAGGTCCACCTTTTTTTAATAATTTATAGCTTGCTGTAAATCCGATACTAGAATAAAAAGCTAAAGCAAAGAAATTACTAAGTACAAAGTTTAATTTTAGATTAAATAAACCTGTAGAATATCCTATAGAAAGTAATATTGTAAAAATTAATCCACCTACAACAGGAACAGGAATACAAAATCTTCTAAGTATTTCAACTCTTTTTTTAATAAAATCTCCAACAATTAAAACAACTGCTGCAGTAGCAACGGTTAAAAATAAATTAAATTCTAATTCCATAAAAAACCTCCTAACTTTAAATTTTTATAATTTCTAAACACATCTTTCATTACTCTTTAAAATATTCTATAGAATATTTTATATTTAATATATACTATATTAAATATAAAATGTCAAGTTTTTTTATAAAATTTTCATAAAAACTATATTTTTCGTTAAATTAATACTATTAATTTTTTATATATTCTTAAAAATATTATTCCACAAAAAAACTGTAAACAAACTTAATCTGTTTACAGTCAAAACAAAAAATATTCTCTATTTTAATTTAAAATGTTTTCTATTCTATTTAATTCATCTTCAGAAAACTCAAGATTTTTAATTGTATTTACATTATCAATTATCTGTTCAACTTTACTAGCACCTATAAGTACACTTGTAACCTCTTTTTTTCTCAAATTCCAAGCAAGAGCCATTTGAGCAAGACTTTGTCCTCTATCTTTTGCAATCTCATTAAGCTCTCTTACTTTTTTTATTTTTTCTTCAGAAAGATAACGTTCTGCAATGGTTGTTCCCTCTCTTGAGGCTCTTGAATCTTTTGGAATATCTTTAAGATATTTATTAGATAATGCTCCTTGAGCTAGAGGACTATAACAAATACAACCTGTACCCTCTTTGCTTAGAATATCAAGAAGTCCCTCTTCACACCAACGTTCAAACATATTATATCTTATTTGATTAACAAGGCAAGGAACTTTCATTTCTTTTAATAATTTTATAGCTTTTTCTGCCTCTTCTTTTTTATAATTTGATATTCCTACATAAAGAGCTTTTCCTTGTCTTACAATATCAGCCAAAGTTTGCATTGTTTCTTCCAAAGGTGTATCTGGATCAGGTCTATGATGATAAAATATATCTACATAATCAAGTCCCATTCTTTTTAAACTTTGGTCAAGACTAGCCATTAGATATTTTCTTGAACCTCCATTTCCATAAGGTCCTGCCCACATATCATATCCTGCCTTTGTTGATATTATCATTTCATCTCTATATTGACTTAGATCACTTTTCAATATTCTACCAAAATTTTCTTCAGCAGAACCATCAGCAGGTCTTCCATAATTGTTAGCTAAGTCAAAATGAGTTATCCCTAAATCAAAAGCCTTAAAGATTTTCTTTTTTTGCAAATCAATAGGAGTTTCCTCTCCAAAATTTTGCCACAATCCTAGAGAAAGAATTGGAAGATAAAGTCCAGAATTTCCACATTTTTTATAAATCATATCATTATATCTTTTTTCATCAGCAATATATTTCATTTTTCTCTCCTCCTATTAAAATATAGTAGTTTAACTCTTATATAGCTATTATAACACATAAAAATATTTTTATAAAATAAAAAGTCACCCTAAAGTGACTTTCATTTTTATCTTAAAAATCTTCTATAATCTTGATTAGTAAAATGTGGAGCTCCTTTTTTATATTTAAAAATATGTTTTTGGTTAACCACTTTTATATCAGCACTAATAATTCCTGTTTTTAAAGATGCTATCTTTTGAAAAGCTCCTCTGCTTAAATCCAAATCTCTTCCATATTTTTTACTGAAAGAACCAGTATCAGTTACTACCACTTTTACAGATTTTCCATTATCTCTGTTTGTTACTTTTAAAACAGTTCCGAATGGATAACGATTTGATGCACAAGTCAAATCATTAGAATCAAAAATATATCCACTAGAAGTTACTTTTCCTTCAAAACCTCTTCCGTACCAACTTACAGTTCTAGCAAAAATTATATTGGATATTAGAAACATAAAAAATATAATTTTTCTCACAAATCTTCTCCTTCTTTTCTTATTTTTTATTTATTATCAATGTATTATATCAAAAAATCCACTTTTTGTAAAATATTTTTTTGATTAATAAATTGACTATTTAGTATAAAAATGATATACTATTTATGTTACAAAAATGACCGATTGGTCATTTTAATATATTTGGAGGTAAATTTATGAAAAAAACTCTTATGCTTTTAGGACTTGGAGCTATTCTTGCTCAAGCATCTTTTGCTAGCAGTATCGGAGTTGGTTACGGAGTAGCTGACCCTGTTTTTAAAAACGATGAAAAAGGATATTTTTTACCATTTGTAGATTATGAATACAATGGATTTTTTGTAGAAGGTGGTTCAGCGTCTGGACTATCTTTCGGATATAAATTATTTGAGGCAGACAACTATAAATTCACTGTTTACGGAGTACCTTTCGGTGGATATAAAGTAGAAGCTGGAGATATGGATCCAGGTTATAAAGGAATCGACGACAGAGATACTCAATTTATGGGAGGAGCAGAACTTTCTTATACTTTCCTACCATATGAAATCACTTCTGAAATCGCTATTGAATATGGAAAAGAAGGTGGAACTGCTAGTTTCACATTAAAGAAACCTTATTATGTAACTTCAAAATTAACTCTTGTTCCTTCAGTAAACTATACTTTCTATAATGAAGACTTTTCTGATTACTACTTCGGTGTAGACCAACACGAAGCTAACAGATGTTCAGCTATAAAATACGCTTATGATGGAAAAGCTGGTTCAAGCTATGGTGTAGGAGTATTAGGAGATTACAGATTCTCTAACAATATGTCTTTCGTTGGATTTGCAGGAGTAACAAAATTATCTGATGACTTATCAAACTCTCCTATAGTTGATAACGATGTTATCTCTATATTTGGTGGAGGAGTTGTTTATTCATTCTAGGATTCTTCGTGAATGTCATAAATTTTAAAAAAGAGGTAGCATTTTTGCTATCTCTTTTTCCTTTTTAAACTATTAGTTTTCTATGTTTTACTTCTTTTTTATTTTTTACAGCAAGTATCTCTGCTAAAATCTCCACAGCTATCTCATATGGTGTACCATTTGAAAAATCCAATCCTATCGGAGAGAAAAATCTTTCTTCTGGGATTTCTATTCCCTCTTCTATAAGTTTTTTTCTTGTTTCTAAGACTTTGTTTTTACTTCCTACCATTCCAATATATCTAAATTCTTTTTTAAAAATATTTTTTAATGCTACAAAATCTGATTTATGCCCTTTGGTTACCACTACAAAATATGTATCTGGATTCTCTGGAAGATTTTTTATTAAAGTTTCAATATCTCCAACTGTAACTCCCTCTATGTTTTCATCTCTATCATCAAAAACTACAACTTCAAAAGGAGAATCTTTTAATATACTCATAAGATTTCTTCCAATATGTCCAGCTCCTACTATAACTATCCTATCATTTGGTTTAAAAGTTTTTATATATCCTTTGACACTTCCACCACAACTCATATCAATAGCATTTTGTCCGTTTCCATTTAAGTCAAATTCAAAATATTTATTCTCATTTTTTTCAATACATTGTCTAGCTAGTTCTATAACTTTAAATTCGATTAACCCTCCACCAACTGTACCGATTATTTCATCTTTTGTAACTCCCATAATAGTTCCAGCTTTTCTCGGAGTAGCTCCACTTGATTCTATTAAAGTTACAAGTGCCACCGATTGATTTTTTTCTATTTTATCATAAAGAGTTTTCAATATAAGTGTTTCCATTTTTCTTTTCTCTCTCCTCTTTTAGTCTAAACATTATAGCTCTAAGAACTGCTCCTCCCAGTGAACGAGCTTTATCTGATATTGTAAAACAATTATTTTTTTCTTCAGTTCTTGGGTCAATATCTCCAATCTTCATATTTTCTGTAACTTCATAACCCTCTCTTATTATTCCTCTTAAAACTCCAGAAATTTTTCCTCTTATTTCTACATCTCCGACATATCCAATAATCTCATCTTTTTGGACTGTATCCCCTATTTTTTTTACTGAAGAAAATCTTCCGTTAGCTTTAGAATAAATAACTCTATCTTTTGAAACCCCTTTTATTTCTCCAGGGATTCCTGTATTTTTCATAGCTCTGCCACTTGTTATAATTCTTCCAAGATTATGACCTCTCATTGTTTCAATAACTATATCCACATCTTTTCCTGCCTCGAAACCATCTCCAAGAGCAACAGTTATAGGTGCCATCTCTTTTGTTGTTCCAAGATTTTTTTTGGCTATTATACTATCAACTACAACATCTGGTTTGATTTTTTTTATAATCTCCCCTTTCTCATCAACCATTATTGGAATAATTTTTTCGCTCCAACATTTTTCTATCTCATTTTCATTTTCCACTTTTTTACAAATTATATTTTCAACTTTGACAACTCCATCATAAATCGCCTCAGAAAAACATACACTTCTTCTTATTGAACTAGGTTTTTCTATATCTAATATTAGTATTTTAAATCCAGATTGATAAAGAACTTCTGCAACTCCTGTTGCTAAATCTCCACCACCTCTAATAACAACTTTCATTTTATCCCTTTCTTTATTTTGACTTCAAGTATTCAATTAAATTTGTTGATTTTTCTAATTCAATAGTTTTTATATAATCTTCCATATATTCCCAATTTGGATCTCCTTTTTCATTTATTGGTAATAATAATTTTCCTTTTTTTAATCTATTGCCATTAAATAAATACCCATAAGAAGCTTTTTCTTTATTTGCTTTCTCAATAGCAGTTATTATAAATTTAGAGTTATACTTATTTAAAAACTTTGAATATAATAAATTTACACTTGCTCCACTATAACCTCTTCCTATAAAATCATAAATATGATAAAAACATTTCACATTTATCGGATCTACTGATATACAATTTCCCTCGCTAATCTCTTTTTTCTCTATATTACTTCTAAATGAAATAACTCCATTATTTACTCCTGATGTAGAAATATATGGAATTTCTCCATCTTTATAAGTATTTTCTGGTTTTCCATAAACTTTTTTTATTTCAAATAAGTCCCCTATTTCAAATTCTTTCCATATTAAATTAGTTAGACTAATTTTTTTCATTTTTTTCACCTTTCAACTTTTGTTCTAGTTTTTCAATCTCTGCTAAATCATTTTCATCTTCTATTAATTTGGCATATTCTTTTCTTTTTTTGTCAAACTCCTTATATCTATCTGATACTATTTTTTTCATAGTTTCGTGTGAAATAGTCCCTGTTCCACTTAAAATTTCTTTATCGTTGAATTCTATTATTTTATCTACATTTTTATACCAAAAATTCATAGTTATACATTCACGATTTTTTGCCTTTAATTCTGCTGTTTCTAAAAATACAACTACAAATCTATTAAGAGTATCTAGCTCATCTTCTGTTAAATAATTTTTTGCTATATAAATATCTTCTTTTCTTACAACACTACCTTTAAATGAAGTAAGCCCCATATTTTTTTCATTGCTATTAGCACGGTCTACTATTAGTTCTGCTGCAGTTTTTCCTGTAACTGCAAAAAGTAATTTATTTTGAGTATTAGCAAAAAAATTAATTATAGCAACATTATTTTTATCATAATCTATACTCAAAGTAAATAAATCCTTTACTTTTTGATAAAACCTTTTCTCAGAGGCTCTAATATCACGGATACGAGCTAACAACTCATCAAAATAATCCCATCTATCCTTTGGATTTTTTAACCTTTCATCGTCCATTACAAATCCTTTTTTCAAATATTCTTTTAGTGTAGAATTTGCCCATATTCTAAATTCAGTCCCTCTTTTTCCACGGATACGAAATCCAACAGCTAATATCATTTCTAAATTATAATAGCTCATTTCTCTCTCAATCGTTCTATTACCTTCTGTTTGAACTTGTCGGAAATTCCGACAAGTTGAAATTTTATCTACTTCTCCCTCATTATAGATATTTAAAATATGCTCCGCTACATTTGAACGAGAACTTGCAAATAATTCTGCTATCTGTTTTTGATTAAGCCAAATACTACCATCTTTTTCATAAAGTTCAACATTTATTTTCCCATCATCACTTTTATAAATTATAATATCATTATTCATTTTTATTATTTTCCCCCTCTTCGTCTATTCCAAACAAATAACCTCTTCCGTGAGTTATCATATTAACTTCAAAAGTTAAATAATCCGCAATAGTTTTATCAAATTCTTCTTCTGTTGGAATTTCATCATTAAAATAATAAAATGAATGTAACCACTCATCATCAGGTTCTATTGTAGTTTTTACACAAAATTTTGTAGGTGTTTCTACATTATTAAACCATACATCTAATAGATGTTTTCTTTTATCTTTTGCACTTGGAGTTTCAATAAGTCCAATATGTTTTGAAACAACAAATCCATCATCTTCAAAATTTATAAATTTAACTATTTTATCCTTAGGGTGCGGATTATGTGCTGTAAAAACAGCTACACACGGATTTGTTCCCACTCTATAAAAAGTATTTTTATTTAAAGTAATTACTCCTTCTAATGTATGATGCTTTAATATATCTTCCTTTATATTTTTTTCATCTTTTGTTTTTCCAGTAAAAGTTGATTGAGGGACAATTACAGCAACTTTTCCATCTTCAACAATACTTTCTAACAAATGTTTAGTAAAACTTATTTCATATAATTCTGGCTTTGATTTACCTCCCATAGAATATGGTGGATTCATCATTCCTATATTACAACCTTTTAATTGTAATTTGCTTGGAATTTCTCTTAGAAAATCTTTATTTTCAATATTTGATTTTCCATCACCACGAAGTATCATATTTGTAGTTGCTATTGTAAACATATAGCTTTGTTCTTCTATTCCAAATAATTGATTTTTTTTGATATTTTTTATCTGCATCTCATCTTTTGTTTTAGAAACCATATTATGCATTGCAGCTATTAAAAATCCTGCTGTTCCACAACAAGGATCTAATACTTTATCTTCAGGTTGTAAATCTAATAAATCACAAAATAATTCTGTTATATGTTTTGGTGTTAAAACAATTCCTAAACTTTGTCCATCTCCACCAGAGTAAGACATAAATTCTCCATAAAATCTGCCCAAAAAATCTTCACTTGAACTATGGTATCTTATATTCTTGTATATACTATTGTATAAAAATTCAGAAAAATATTTTAAAGGTGTCTTCCCTAAACTTTTTTCTATTTCATTTATTTTTGTATTATCTCTAATAATTGTAAATTGGCTTAATAATTTATCTCTTTTTACCTCTGGACTAACTTTTGCTCTTCTTAAATTATTTTCTATTTGAGTATATATTTTTTGCCCATCTGTTGTTATAGTATCTCCAGTAAGATTATCTAAGGAAAAACCATACTCTATTTCTCTTAAAGCTAAAAGAATACCTGATACAATAAGAGGTTTATTTTTATCTTCTATATTTCCATAATTTCTAATATCTTCGTGTAATTTAGCTGCATCTTTTAAAATTTCAGCTGTTTCTTTTTCTGTATCAGTTTCTTCTTTTAAAATTTCTTTTATATAATATTCTTCTATATTTTTTTCATTAAAAGAGATTAAAGTTTCCACTTCTTCCAATTCTTCATAATCTTCTCTTTCATTTATAAAAATAGGAGAGATTTTATGAATTTTTTCATTTCCACTTATTCCAAGAGCTATTATTTTTTTATAATTTGTATTTTTGGATAAATGTTTTCCATAAAATAATGCACCATTCACTGCATAATTTACTATACTACTTTGAGTTTCATCTATCAAATTATCTTTATTTCTTTTTATATGTTTATCTAAATTAGCTTTATCTTCTATTACTAATAAAAAGTCTTTTACAACAGCAATATATTCTGGAAACCCTACATTTCCAGTCCCTTTTTTACTTGCCGTTTTTAAAGCCTCATCTATTTCTTTTATTGAACTTCCTTGATAATCCGCTTTTATTTTAGCTTCCTTTAGTAATTCATATACCCACAAATCTGTATTTACTTCTTTTTTCGCCATTTTCATCTCCAAATACCATATATTATTTTATATTTTTATTATATCATACTTTTATATGACCTATAAAAGTATTTTGATTGTTAACCTTTATAAAAAAAATGGTGTATAATCTTCTCTAAAAAATATATACTGTTAGTATTGAAAAGTAGGGAGGAATTGCAATGAATTTTGAAAAATATATAGAAAAAGAGATTACAAAGGAAGAGGCTTTAGAACTTACTAAACTAAAAGGAAGTGAACTTGTAGAGCTTTTTGCTGTGGCTAATAAAATAAGAGAAAAATTTTGTGGAAATAAAATAGAAACTTGTACAATAACAAATGCAAAATCTGGTAAATGTTCTGAGGATTGCAAATTCTGTGCTCAGTCAGAAAAATACAATACTCATATTCATACTTACCCTTTAAAAGATATAAAAGTTTTAGAAGATGAATGTAAAACAGCTATCGAACATAAAAGTGATAGATTTGCTATTGTTACAAGTGGTAAAGGAATAAAAAAAGGTACACAAGACTATGAAGTTATAAAAAAATTTGCTGAAAATATGTCAAAAGATATTGAAGTTTGCTGTTCTATTGGACTTTTAGATGAAGACGAGCTACAAACTTTAAAAGATGCAGGAGTATCAAGATTTCACTCAAATCTTCAAACATCTATAAAATCATATAAAGATATCGTGGCTACAACTCACAATGTTTTAGATAGAATTGATACAATAAAATCTGCTCAAAAAGTTGGAATGAAAGTTTGTTGTGGTGGAATTATTGGAATGGGAGAAACTTGGGAAGATAGAATTGATATGGCATTTACTTGTAAAGAACTTGGGGTTGATGCTATTCCTCTAAATATTTTAAATCCTATAAAAGGAACTCCATATGGAGAGAGAGAAGTTTTAGATGCTTGCGAGATTTTAAAAACTATCGCTATTTTTAGACTTATTCTAAAAGATAAAAATATAAAAGTAGTAGCTGGTAGAGAAAGTATATTAAAAGATTTTATGGGAAGTGCATTTTTAGCTGGAGCTAATGGACTTATGATAGGTGGATATTTAACCGTCAATGGTAGAAGTGTGGAAGATGATTTTAAATTTATAGAAAATATAAAAAAACTTTGGGAAAAATAGATTTCTTCCATTGCAATAGATTTTTTACTATGATATAATAATAAAAATTTTTTTAGGAGGTTTTACCGATGTACAATCCAAATTACTTAATGATGACAGCAGGACCTACTATGGTTAGAAAAAATGTAATGGAAAAAAGATCTGAATTTTTTGGAAATCCAGATATAGATGATGATTTTTTTAAATTTTATGATGAGCTTAGGGAGAAAACTTCCAAGATTTTTGGTTGTTCAAAATCTAATATAGTTATTATGAGTGGAGAGGGAATGGTTGGACTTGACAGTGCCTGTGCCTCTTTATGTGAAAAAGGAGATAGAGTTCTTATAATAGAAAATGGACTTTTTGGAGCAGGATTTGCTGACCTTGTAAGACCTTATGGTGCTACTCCTGTAACTTTAAGTTTTGATAGTAAAAATAAAATTGATGTAAAAAAAGTAGAAGAATTTTTAGAAAAAGATAGCAACTTTAAATTTGCAACTGTAGTTCACTGTGATACTCCTACTGGAGTTTTAAATGATGTTGAAAGTATTTGTAAACTTTTAAAATCAAAAGGAATTTTAACAGTAGTTGACACTGTTGCTGCTATTGGTGGAGAACATTTTAATATGGAAAGTTTTGGAGCTGACATCGCTCTTGGTGGTTCTCAAAAAGCTTTCTCTGCTCCTCCTGGACTTACTATTTTAGGAGTAAGTGATGATGCTTGGAGAGCTATTAAAAATAGAAAAGAACCTATCCCATCTTTTTATTGCAATCTTTCTTACTGGGACAGTTGTGTAGAAAATAAACTTTTCCCATATACAATGCCAGCTAGTGATATAATGGGATTTGACCAAGCTATTGATAATTTATTAGAAGAGGGAATTGATGAAGTTGTAAAAAGACATCATAAAGTGGCTAAGTATTGTAGAGAAAAAATTCAAGAACTTGGATTAAAACTTTATATTGAAGATGGATTTGCCTCAACTGTTACATCTTTTTATGTACCAGAGGGATTTACACCAAATGAGTTTATAAAACTTTTAAAAGAAAAACATCAAATCCTTATTTCTGGTTCTTACGGAGATTTTGCAAAATATATCCTAAGAGTTGGACATATGGGAGAATCAGCTACAATAGAAAATATTGATAAAGTTATTGCTGGAATAAAAGATATATTAAAATAAAAACTAGGGACTGTTACAAATTAAATATAAGATTAAAAATTACTACAGATTACGAAAAATTGATTTATTAAAAGCTCATTTCACTAAAATCACAAAACTCGCTACGCTCAAACAGTTGTGATTTTTAGCATTCAATATCGCTTTATAAATCTAATTTTTCTCCATAATTTCCGTAATTTTTAATCTATATTTTATCTATAAAATGTGACAGTCCCGTATTTTATAAATGGAAAATTTAAGAGATAGATAAAAAAATTATTTATTTTTTAACGAAAATAAAGTATAATAGGTTTGGAATTAATATTTTTAATTCTAAAATAAAAACTTTATTAATGAGTATATACATATTATTTAAAATAAAATTAAAATTTGGAGGTTTATTTTATGAAAGATGGATTAAAAGAGGGTATGACTCTTACTCATACTAAAATTGTTGGAGCTGATGAAACTGCCGCTAAAGCTGCATCTGGAACTTTAGATGTTTACGGAACTCCATTTTTAGTAGCATTTATGGAAAAAACTTCTCTTGATATCGTTGCTCCTTTCCTTGATGAAACTGAATCAACTGTTGGTATCTCTATGAATATGAAACATCTAAGAGCTAACAAAATCGGTGATGAAGTTGTTTGTAAATCTACTTTAACAAAAATCGACGGAAGAAAATTAACTTTTGAAGTTGTAGCAACATACAAAGATATAGTTGTTGGAGAGGGAGTTCACGAAAGATTTGTAATAAATATTGAAAAATTCCTATCTAAATTAAACTAAGATATTTTTAAATATTTAATAATTTGAGAGAACTACTGTAAAAATAAAATCCAGTAATTCTCTCTTTTATTTTTTGAAAGAGATTAGAAATATAAAATTTGTCCTTGTATTTTAACACTTTTTTTGATAAAATATTCTTTCAACTAAGAAATAAAAAATTGACTAGGAAAATAAAAAATGATACAATGTATAGACTAATTTATGACTGGTTGGTCAAAATATTAATAGGCGAGGATAATTGATGAAAAATATCGAAAAAATAAAGCAAAATATACAAAAAATGCTTTCTGAAAAATTTCATAAAAATATAGATATTAACAATCTTTCTCTAATGAATGAGGGAGAATATCTTAATGCCTCTGTTTTTAGATACTGTGATGATGAGTATGATTTTACTATAAAAGATTTCTCTGCATCTCCTTGGTTTTTGAAAAATACAATCGGTAAACTTTTTGTAAAAAGGGAGGGAAGTGCTTTAGAAACTCTTAGTGATAATCCATCTATTACTAAAAATGTTGTACTTCTTTCTAAGTATACTTTGGCTTTTAATTTTATAAAAGGTGATGCTCTAAAAAAATTCCCTGATAATTCTATTCCAAAAGAGTATTTCTTAAAGTTAGAAAAAAATATAAAAAAGATGCACGATAAAGATATTGTCCATTTAGACCTAAGAAACCTTGGAAATATAATTATGGGAGAAGATGGACTACCATACATTATAGATTTTCAGTCTTATATCTCTGTAAAACATCTTCCAGAAAAATTAAAAAATATTTTAAAGGGAGCTGACATTACTGGAGTTTATAAATGTTGGAAAAGAAAATGCTCTGAACCTTTAGACCAAGAGAGAGAAAAATATTTTGAAGATTTTAACAAAATTAGAAAAGTTTGGATTTTTAGAGGTTACCCTTTAAAAAGATTAAAGGAATCTATAAAAAAATCTTTTAAGAAAAAATAAACACCAATTTGGATTTTTATCCTTGTTGGTGTTTTTTATTTTCCAACGAACAAACTTTAACTATAACCCCCTAGAAAAATCTAGTTTTATAGGGTATTTAACAATGAAATTGAGAACAAAAAAATAAAAAAATTGTTATCTACTAACTTAGTATAATCTGTGATACTATATCTTCAAATAAAAAATTGGAGGTTGGATTTATGAAAAAATTACTACTTTTACTTACTATGGTTTTATCTATTATTGGTTGTGGAAAAAAAGATGAAAAGATAAATATCGGAATCACTCAAATTGTGGAACACTCAGCTCTTGACGAAGTTGTCCAAGGTTTTAAACAAGCTCTTAAAGATAAAGGATATGATGATGCAAAGGTAAATATTGAATTTCAAAATGCTCAAGGAGATTTCGGAGTTGCTCAAACAATAGCAAACTCTTATGTTCAAAATAAAAAAGATTTAGTATTAGCTGTTTCTACTCCATCAGCTCAAGCTATGTATAATGTTACCAAAGATATTCCAATTATAATCTCTGCTGTAACTGACCCTGCATCAGCTGGACTTGTGGGAGAAAATATAACTGGAGTTAGTGATATGGCACCAGTTGCTAAACAAGTGGAACTTATAAAAACTTTACTTCCTAATGCTAAAAATATTGGAGTTGTTTATAATACCAGTGAAGAGAATTCTTTAGTTTTAATTGATATTTTGAAAAAAGAATCTTCTAAATATGGTTACACTATAAAAGAAAAAGGTGTAAATAATATTAATGAGATTGGACAAGCTCTTGATGTTCTTTTAAAAGAAGTTGATGTTTTATACACTCCAACTGATAATTTAATAGTTTCTGCCACTCCACTTGTTTTGGAAAAAGCTAAAGAAAACAGTATTCCTGTAATTGGTTGTATTGAAGACCAAATCAAACAGGGAGCTCTTGCCACTGAAACTATAAGTTATAAAAATTGTGGATATCAAGCTGGAGAGATTGCAATAAAAATATTAAACGGAGAAAAACCAAATAATATTCCAGTTCAAATGCCAGAAAATACAGTTTTAATGATAAATGAATCTACTATGAAAAATCTAAATATATCTCTTCCTGATTCTTTAAAAGAAAGAGCTACTATATTATAATTTAAAAAGGTGTTGCAAGTCGCAACACCAATTTTTTTATTTTTATTCAGGAACTATCATCACTATACAAGGAGTATGTTTTACTACATAACTAGTAACAGAACCTATCATACGAGTTAAACCTTTTTTAGTAGATTTTGTCATTATAATAATATCTGTATTATTTACTGTGGCACATTTTACAATTTCTTTTCCTGGGTCAACAAATCCAACTTCACAGTTTATTTTATATCCCTCTAATTTTTGAACAGCTGGACAAACAACACCTTGCATCTCTCTTTCTGCCTCAGCAAAACTTCTTTCATCTATAAAAAGTTGTGCATCTTCCTTTACATACATAAGAGTTAATTCAATATCATCTGGGTGATATAATTCCTTTACTAATTCTACTGAGTGAAGACTTCTTTCACTTCCGTCTAATGGTACTAATATTTTTTTCATAGCACTCCCCCCTTTAATATACTTGTTACTATATTATTCTATATGAGGGGATTTTTTCCTTTATTTTTTTAAAAATATTTCTAATTATATGAAATAAAATAAGCCATATTATATGTTAATAATGTATTTTTGTATGATTTTATATCGTAAATTGATGTTCTATTTTTTATTGTTACCCCTGTTCTTTTCAAATGTCTCAACGCCTCAATAGGAGAAGAAAAGTTTAAAGTTTTTTCTTCTGAATAATACTCAATATTTTTAAAATATTTTTTTAGAATAATCAAAATATCTTCTATCTTTTTATATTTAAGTCCCACACCAAAATGCTCTGCTATCTCTTTTAAATTTCCATCAATGTAGATTGAAAAAGCTAGTTTCTCAGATTTTTTTGAAATACTTTCAATAAGTTTTTCCAAATCCTCTATCCATTGAAAACTAGAACTTGAAATAACAATATCATAGTTTTTGATAATAGCCTCATTCATATCATCACAAATAAAATTTTTATAATTTATTTCTTTGAAATAATCTCTAGTGTTAAAGCAATCGTTTAGGTCAATCTCGTTTATTTCAAATTTTTTTAAAAATTCTCTTGTAAAAATCCCTGTACCACAACCAAGCTCTATAACTTTATCAAATTTTTGGTTATTGAATTTTTTTGAAATAAAATTGGTTAGATTCTCTGCTACTTTTTTTTGAATTATTGCATTCTCATCATAGGTAGAAAAATTTTTTCCAAACTCCATCTTAAACCTCACTAATATTTATAATTTTTTCCCAAGAATCAAAGTAATCAAAGGGATAATGACTTGCACTAATCTCTATTATTTTCGTGCCTTTTTCTTTATAGTATCTTTTTTGATTTTTGTAGGGAATCGTTTTATCTTCTTTTCCAATTATTGCTTTTGAAATAAAATTCTTTTGTGGAGTGTAGTTATTTCTTAAGAATTTTAACTCCTCAATAAGTGAAATAATATTTTTATTATGTATATCATCAGAAATAAAACCAATATTTTCATAAAACTTTTTTAGATTTTCTTCGTTCATATTTCTGAGAGTCAAGTCAAAAACTCTCTCTCCTATACCGTTTTTTCCAATAATTTCTGGTGTGCCATTTATTGCAATAACTTGACTATATTTTATTTCATTATTTGCTAAAAACTTTGATAAATAATAAACTCCAAAAGACCAACCAATAAAAATTATTTCATTGAAATCTTTTAGGATTTTTGTATCAAGGTCATATGGAAAAGATAGACTAATAACTTTATAATTTTCAGGGATTTTTATTTTTGAAATAACCTCATCTCCCATACCCCAACCATTAAAAAATACTATTAAGTTCATTTTTAAACTCCTTTAGAAAATTAAAAATCTCTTCCTTTGAAATATTTGGATTAAGTCCTACTCTTATTCTCTCTGTACCTTTTGCCACTGTTGGACTTTTTATTGAATAGACAACATATCCTTTATCTCTTAGATTTTTGGATATAATATCAGCTTTCTTATTATCTCCAATAATTAAAGCCATAATTTGAGAATCACAGATTGCATTTATCTCTAACTCTTTTATTTTTTCCTTTGAAAAATCTATAAGCTCCCAAAGTTTTTTTCTTCTATCAGAAAACTCTTCCATTTTTTCTAGGATAAACAGATTCCAAAGAGCATTTACTGGTGGTAGAGAGGTTGTATATATAATCTCTCTTCCAAAATTTATAAGATACTCTCTATAAATCTCATCACAGATTATATATGAACCTATTGAACCTCCACCTTTTCCAAGGGGTATTGTCAAAAAATCTATATCTTTTAAAAGATTTTCTTCGTAAGCTATCCCATATCCAAAAACTCCATAAGAGTGTGCCTCATCTACCATCAAATTAAACTTATATTTTTTCTTTAAATCTACAATTTTTTTGATAGGTGCAATATCTCCGTCCATACTATAAACTGTTTCTGTAACTACCAAAATATCATCATAATCTTTTTTATATTTTTCTAAAACAGTTTCAAGATGAGCTATGTCAAGATGTCTATATCTTACTACCTTAGCACCACTTTCTAAAATTCCTGCATAGATACTTGAATGGTTTAATCTGTCTGTGATAATAAGAGAATTTTTATTATAAAAAGTTTCTATTATAGTTTTATTGGCTGAAAAACCACTGTTCATCACAAGGGAACTTTTACCATAGATTTTATTTAATCTCTCTTCCAAATCCCTTATTATTTTATAATTTCCTGTGATTAATCTAGAAGAACTAGAGGAAAATAAAATTTTATCTCGATATTTTTCTAAAAATTCCTCTTTTAATTTTTTATCCTGACCAATCCCTAAATAATCATTTGATGATAAGTTTAAATCTTCCTCTTTAAAAATTTTTAAAGTTCTTAGATTGTTTTCTAATTTTTTCTTTTCTAGTTGATTTTTTATCTCTTCTATCTTCAAAATATCACCTATTTTCTTGAATTTATATATTCTTCAATGGAGATTTTGCATATTTCTAGCATTTTATCAATCTCTTCATAGGTAATTATAAAAGGTGGCATAAAATACATTGTATCTCCTAATGGTCTTAAGATTGCTCCGTGTTTCATTGCAATTTTATAGATTTCATAACCTGCTCTCTCTGAACTTGGAAATCTCTCTTTAGTTTTGCTATCTTTTACAATCTCCAAAGCTCCCATTAAACCAATCTGTCTAATCTCTCCAATGTAATCTTTATCCTTAAAAATTTCTTCAGCTTTTTTTCTTAGGTATTCCCCTTTTTTATTTATCTGTTCCAACATATTTTCCTCTTCAAAAATATTTAGAACCTCTAAAGCTATTCTACAACCAATAGGATTTCCAGAAAAACTGTGTGAGTGTAAAAATGATTTTCCCTCTAAATAATCAGAGTAAAAAGAGTCAAAAATCTCTTGTGTCATTATAACTATGGACATTGGATAATATCCTGCTGTAAGAGCTTTTCCAACACACATTATATCTGGTGTAATACCTGCCCACTCACTGGCAAACATCTTTCCTGTTCTTCCAAATCCCATTGCTATCTCATCAACTATCATAGTGATATTAAGTTTTTTTGTTAACTCTCTTAATTTTTTCATATAGATTGGAGAATATATCTTCATTCCCCCTGCCCCTTGGACTATTGGCTCAATGATTGTTGCCACTATCTCATCACTATTTTCTGTCAAAACTTTTTCCATTTCACAGAAACACTCTGCATTACAACTTTCATATTTTTTCTTAAATGGACAGTTATAGCAATCTGGTCCTTGAACTTTTATTGCCTCTTTAATAAGTGGTTTATATTTCTTAGTGAAAAAATCTATATCTCCAACAGCCAAAGCTCCTATTGTTTCCCCGTGGTAAGAGTTTTTTATTGTAACAAGTTTATGTTTTTTAGTAAAACCTCTTTGATGTTGTGATTGTAAAGCTAGTTTTAATGCAATCTCCACTCCTGAAGAGCCATTATCTGCAAAAAATAGTTTTGATAAACCATTTGGAACTAATTTCATAAGTTTTTCTGAAAGTTCTATTGCTGGTCTATGAGAAAAATTTGCAAATATAATATGCTCTATTGTATTTATCTGTTCGTTGATAACTTTATTAATTCTAGGGTTACAATGCCCCAAAGGATTTAACCACCAACTTCCTACACAGTCCATATATTTTTTTCCAAACTCGTCCCATACATAGATTCCCTCACCTTTCTCTATTACCACTGGTGGAAATTTCTCGTAATCTTTCATCTGTGAACAAGGGTGAAATATATATTTTAAATCTCTCTTTTGTAAATCGCTTAACATCTTTCCTCCTAAATATTAAAAAATTTGAATAGTTCCTCTTTTTCTATCTCTTTTTGATTTTCTCTGATAATTAAATGATTGTTTATATCACTATCTTTTAAAACCACTTTTATATTATCATCTTCAAAAATCTCTCCACTATATCCATTGAACACTATTCCATGAATTTTTATTCCTAAACTTTCTAAAAATTTTATAGTTAACATTGCGTGATTAATTCCACCAACTTTTGTATTTGCAACCAGTATCACTGGAAAACCTATTTTTTTTATAAAATCATAGATATATACTTTATCTCTTATAAGCGGCACATAAACTCCACCTGCTCCCTCTATAAGCAAAGTTTCATATTTTTCTTTTTTATTTTCGATTTCTTTATAAATAATCTCCATATCTATTTTTTTATTTTCTATTTCACTGGCAAGATGTGGTGATACCTCTGGTATAAGAGTATAAGTACACATCTTATCATCATAAGGATTTCCAGAAAACTCAGCTAAAAATTTTAAATCTGGAGCTGTCAACTTTCCATTTTCATAAAAACAACCACTTTGAATAGGTTTATAATATCCTACATCTTTATATTTTTTTAACTCTTTATAAAGTAGAGCTGAAGTATAAGTTTTACCAACATCTGTCCCAACTCCTGTTATAAAAAATCCATCTATTTTCTTTTCCACACTACTCCCTCCTTTAAATCCCTAATTTTATTATAGGGTTACCAAAGCAAATATTTCAAAAAAATAAACCTCATAGGTTAACAATATAGTTTTTAAAAGTTAACATCTAAGAAAATTTATATTTTTAATAATTACAAAAAATAAAAAAAGAGTTGCTATATTTCTTAAAATTACAACAACTCTTTAAAATAATTTTTCTATGCTTTTTTATTTTTTTCAAATACTTTACTACGAATATCCTTGAAAATATTATTATACTTTGTTGATTTCATCTCTGGAAATGAATGGATAATACGTTTTTCAAGCCAAGATATCTCTTTCTCTCTTTTGCTATTAAGTTTTTCTATCTTTTCTTCAACATCTAAAAAATCTGAAGAAACTTTATTTCCCAATTTATCTGAAAATTTATGTATATCATCTGCTATCATCTGAAGTTTTTCCATTCTAGCATTAAGTTTTAAAACTGTTTTTACTGTTACAACAAAGTCAATCATCATTAAAAGATAAAGTATTCCAAGAATAACTTCACCGAAAGATTTAGGAATCCATAAAACAATATCCCTTACTCCTGGGTGAACAATCTCTGTAACAAATACACAAGCTAGCCCCCAAATTATTGAAAATTTAAGGCAGATATATCCTCCCAAATTAAAATGCTCCTTTGAATAATCCCACCATCTATAATGGAAAGCCTTTTCCAAAATAAGTCCTGTTAAAAATTCAATCAGAGAAGTAAGAATTACAGAGAACATAAACAGCACTATTAAGCTATTTTTAAAAGGATAGACAAAATACATTATAGTTATCACTCCTACACCATAGATAGGGCAATAAGCTCCATTTAGAAATCCTCTGTTAATAAACTTTTTAGTATTTAGAGCTGCATAACATACTTCTACACACCAACCTAAAAAAGAATAAATCAAAAAATAACATAAATAAACATACATATTTCTAGCCTCCTAAATTTAAGTAATAATTACATTCTAATACAATAATTACTTAAAGTCAAGGATTGTTTATTATTAAATATAAATTAATGAATTTTTTTACCATCTTATAAACTAAAAATTTTTTTGGTTATAGCTCTATATTTTTGTGTTATTTCCTTGACAATTAAATATAAAAAATATATAATGCAAATATAAAATATTAATAAAAGAGGTGATCATCATAGAATATCAAATTTTAATTTGTGGGATTCTTTTATTTGTTAGCCTTTGCTCTATTAAACTTTCTAGAGTTGTGCAAGTGCCTTTTTTAATTATGTTTATTTTTATTGGAATACTAGCTGGTTCTGAGGGAATAGGGGGAATATATTTTGACAACTTTACTGTTGCTCAAAACATTGGTAACTTTGCTCTTCTATTTATTCTTTTCTCAGGGGCTTTGGAAACTAAAAAAATCGATGCTCTTTCAGCTCTGTATCCAAGTGGATTGCTCGCCACTGGTGGAGTTTTTCTTACAGCTATGATAGCTGGAGTGTTTACTTATTTTCTTACTAACTTTTCGTTTATTGAATCACTGATATTTGGAGCTTTTGTTTCTTCTACTGATGCAGCGGCAGTTATGTCTATCTTGGGAGAATCAAAATTAAAAAAAGATATTAAAACTGTAATTGAGATAGAATCTGGAAGTAACGACCCTATGGCTTATGCTCTGATACTATTTTTAATCTCTATATTCAAAGCTGGTTCTCTTGATTTCATCGGTGGAATTTGGTTTTTGATAAAGCAGATTATACTTGGTGGAGCAATGGGATTTTTATTTGGAAAATTCACTGTGCCATTTAGTAGAATTATAAAAATACAAAGGGAAGAATTTTTAATAATCCATATTATCTCTTTCCTATTTATCTGTTATTCTGGAACAAACCTTATTGGTGGAAATGGATTTTTGGCAATATATATAATGGGAATATTTATTGGAAATGAAAAATTTGATTTTAGAATAAATCTTTTGAGAAATATGAGAGCTTTCTCTTGGCTTATGCAGATAACTATGTTTATTTTGTTGGGGCTTTTGGTTTTCCCAAGTCAACTTTTATCAGTTATTTGGAGAGGAAGTATCCTTGCAATCTTGATTATAATCATTGGAAGAATGATTGTTGTCTATGGTCTTTTATATCCATTTAAGTATACTTTAAAAGAAAAATTCTTTATCTCTTGGGCTGGACTTAAGGGAGCTGTACCGATTATTTTCTCAATAATGGGAGTTACACAAAATCTTGAAAACTCTCAAATGATGTTTAATATGATTTTCTATATGGTTGTTTTCTCTGTTATGTTACAAGGAACTACTTTGAAATTTATAGCTAAACACTTGGGACTTTTAGAGGAAGATGATAGTCCTAGTGATGAACTTCCTATTGATGAATTAGAGGAGTTAGCTCTAAAAAGATTATACCTAACTGAATCTTCTGATTATACTAATAAACAGATAAAAGATTTGGGACTTTCTAGCAAGAAAATTCATATTATCTCTGTAAAAAGAGGAGATAGATATATTATTCCTAATGGTTCTCTGACTCTTCTTGCTGGAGATCAAGTTTTATTCTCTCAAAGCTAATAAAAATTATGGGGCTGTGGTTTCACAGCCTCTTTTAATTTAAGATATAGCAAATTTGTCAAAATAAATGTAAAAAAAACTTAATTTATTTTAAATAAAATGATATAATATATTATATATTTAGGTTAATTAAAAAATAAAATGTCAATATAAATGTAAAATAAAATTTAAAAAGGAGGAAAAGAATGGATAATATAGCAGTAGATATAAAAAATATTTTGTACAACCAAAATAATAAAGTTTTAGATACTAAAGTATTTTTTTCTAATGATTCAAATTATGCTTTTTTTAAAACATTGGAAAGAATGGTTAAAAAAGGCGAATTAAAAAGAGCTGAAAAAGGTCTATACTATATTCCTGAAAAATCTATTTTTGGAGAACTTCCTCTTTCTATAAAAGGTTTTATACAAAAATATCTCTATATTGGAGAAAAAAGAATAGGATATATTACTGGGGTTAATCTTTTTAATAAATATGGTTTAACTACACAGCTTTCTAATACTTTGGAAATCGCTACAAACACAAGAAAGAATCCAAGAGAATACCAAGGAATAAAAATAAAATTTATTCAAAATAAAGCTCCTATAACAGAAGAAAATATAAAATACCTTGAAATATTGGATATATTAAAAAACTTAAAAAATATACCTGATTCAGATATACAAGAAAATTATACTTTAATGAAAGAGATTATACTAAAACTAGCTTATGAAGAGATAATTTTTCTTCTTGATTTAGCTGAAAAATATTATACAGTAGTTGTTTTAGCTTTACTTGGAAGTATGGTAGAGGAAAAAAATATATTAAGAGTAAAAAAAATAAAAGAAAGCTTGAATAAAACAACAACTTTTAAATTAAATCTAAAAATAGAAAATGGAAAAGATTGGAGGATAGTTTAGTGATACTTCATAAAGAGTTAGAAAATTTTAAAGCTTTAATATCCCTTACAGCTAAAGATATGGGGATTTTAGAGTTCTATATAGAAAAAGATTATTGGGTAACATATATTCTAAAAAAATTAAGTAACAGTTCCTTTAAAAATGATGTTGTTTTTAAAGGTGGAACTTCTCTTTCAAAGGGATATAATGCTATAAATAGATTTTCTGAAGATATAGATTTACAACTTATCAATTCATCTTTAGGAGATAATCAAAAGAAAAAACTATTAAAAAATATAGAAGAAACAATAACTGAGGGTATGATTTATCTTCCAAAACACCCTAGAGAATCCAAAAGAGGAAATATAAGAAAAACTATCTATCAATATCCTATCCAAATAAATGAAGAAGATAAGGGACAAGTTAGTGATGTTATAGTTTTAGAGATTAACTCTTTATCTACTCCTGAACCTACAGAGATTTTGGAGATAGAAAGTTATATAGCAAAATATTTAAGAAAAATTGGAAAAGAAGAATTTATTCCTCAGTTTCAATTAGAAAGTTTTAAAATTAATGTATTATCAGTAAAAAGAACTTTTATAGAAAAATTATTTGCAGTTTTAGATTATACCTTTGAAGATAATGCTGAAATAGAGCTTGGAAATAAAATAAGACATCTTTATGATTTACACAAACTTTATCAACTTGATGTGATTAAAGATTTTTTAAAAACAGAGGATTCTTATAAAATGGCATCTAAAGTAGTAGTCCAAAATGATTTCTTTGGAAAAAGAAAAGGTACTATATATAGAAATTCTTTCTTGTATGATGATTTTGAGAGAATTAATAAAATAGAAAGTGTATATAAAACAAAATTTAAAAGTATGGTTTTTGGAGAGTTCCCTAATTTTGAAAATTTAAAAGATACTTTAAAAATCTTATTAGACTTTATAGAAAAATGGGAAAAAGAATATAGAAAAGAAATATAATTAAAATGGAGACTGTGAAATCACAGCCTCTTTTTATATATCCTCATTTTGGAATTTATTTATTTTTAAGAAGAAATTATATATAAACTTTAGTTCTTCTTCATTATAGTTCTCCCAAAGGAATTTATAAAAATTATCCTCTGTTTCCTCTATCTTATTATAAAAATCTTCGTAGGCTTTTCTTCCTGTTTTGGTAAGTTCTACATAAATATCTTTTTTATTTCCCTCTTCTTGAAAAGTTTTGATGTAATTTAATACAGAAAGTTTTTTTATTACTTTGCTAGTGTAACCTTTACTATTTTTTATCTTTTTTGATAGCTGAGTTATATTTATTCTATCACTAGAACCAATGCAATAAATATAATTGTAATCTGTCAAATTCAAGTCTTTTTCTAGGTTTTCTTTGAAATAATTATTGTATTTATTATTGAGATGTACAAATTCTTGCATCTCTAGGTAGATTTCTGGTATATATCCAGCTCCTCCGTCTGTCTTTAAAAACTCCTTATAAAACTCTCTACTATCCTCTATTAAATTAAAAAATTTTTTTATTGCTTTATTTGAAATATTTATCACCTCTTTCTATTTTAGATAGTTTCCTTGGAAACATTATAACCTTTATCTAATTTATTTCCAAGTAATTTTATGTATTTTATTGAATATGTTTTATTTTTGAATTGTTTCATATGAAACTATTTTTACCAGTTCTGTTTGTGGCTTTTCTTTCTTAATTAGTATATTGACTTATATTATTTACTTTTGTATACTAAAACTATACTATAAAATTAATGGAGGTACTCTTATGAAAAAAGGATTTTCTATTTTACAAAGAGTCGGTAGAGCATTTATGTTGCCAATAGCTGTTTTACCTATGGCTGGTATACTTTTAGGAGTTGGAGGAGCATTTACTTCTAAAGCTGTTATCGACACTTATCATCTTACTTTTTTAGAGCCTGGAACTATTTTAAATAAAATATTAGTTCTTTTCTCTAACTCTGGTTCTTTTGTTTTTGCTAATCTATCTGTGATATTTGCTGTTGGAGTTGCAATCGGTCTTGCAAATCAAAACAAAGAGACTGCAGCACTATCTGGGTTATTAGGATTTTTGCTTTTCCACACTGTTATAGGAACTGTACTTGGATTTATGGGATATACTGCTGATACAACTACAGTTCAAGCTTTTATGGACAGTGGATTTTCTTATGATGTAGCTGTTGGAAAAGCTGCTCTTTACACTAAGGAGCTTGGAATATTTACACTACAAACAGGAGTTCTTGGAGGAATTATCTGTGGTTGTGTATCTGCTATCATCACTAATAAATTTTCTAACAAAACTTTACCAGATTATTTAGCTTTCTTCAGTGGAAATAGACTTGTACCAGTTTTAACAATGGTATTTTTTATCCCACTTGGAATAGTTGTTCCATTTATTTGGCCGTCTATATTCTCTGCTGTTGTTAAAGCTGGAGCTGCTTTCACTGCAATGGGACCTTTTGGTACTTTCCTATATGGAGTTACTGGAAGACTTCTAAATGTATTCGGACTTCACCACGCTGTTTATCCATTATTCTGGTATACAGAACTTGGTGGAAGTATGGAGATTGCTGGTCAATTAGTTTCTGGAGGACAAAGAATATTCTTTGCTCAACTTGCTGACCCTACAACTTTACATTATTCAGCTAACGCTACAAGAACTATGACTGGAGGATTTTTACCAATGATGTTTGGACTTCCTGCTGCTGCTCTTGCTATGTATAGATGTGCTGATGCAAGTAACAAAGCTAAAGTAAAAGGAATTTTAATTTCTGCTGCTTTAACTTCTTTCTTAACAGGAATAACTGAACCATTAGAATTTACTTTCTTGTTCGTTGCTCCACCTCTATATATAATCCATGCTCTTTTAGAGGGAATCGCTTATGGAGTTTTACATTTCCTTAATGTAGCAGTTGGAATTACTTTCTCTAGAGGAATCATTGACTTTACTTTCTTTGGACTTTTACAAGGAATGGCAAAAACTTCTTATCAATGGATATTAATTTTAGGACCATTCTACTCTATTATCTATTATTTCATATTCAAATTTATGATAGAGAAATTTAACTACAACACTCCAGGAAGAAATGAGGGAGAGGCAAAACTTTACACTAGAAAAGATTTCCAAGGAAGTACAGGAGAAGACTTAACTGATGAAATAGTTGTGGCTCTTGGAGGAGTTGAAAATATAAAAGGTATCGACGCTTGTATCACAAGACTTAGAGTAACTGTTAAAGATAGTAAAAAAGTTGCTCCAGACTCAAGATGGAAAGAATTAAAATCTCAAGGAGTTATAAGAAGTGGAGAGGGTATCCAAATAATCTACGGTACTCAAGCTGAGATTTATAAAAATAAAATAATTAAAAAATACAATCTATAATTATAAACTTTAGGGCTATTACAAATTTAAGAAAATAAAAAATTACTCCAGACTACAAGAAATTGATTAACTACGGTTTATTTCTCTAAAATCTCAAAACTCGCTACGCTCAAACAGTTGAGATTTTTAGCGTTCAATAAATCCTTGTTACTCTAATTTCTTTCCGTAATTTCCGTAATTTTTTAAATTTTCTTTTATAATATTTAATCTATACTCTTTATTAATAAAAATATGTTTATAATTATAAAAGAGGGAGAGAAAGTTGCTAGATATTATTTCTAAAAACCAAGTACCTTTTAGGGCGATAGGGGAAGTTTTTGATTTTGGTCCTCAAGTAAAAGAGATAGTTTTAAACTTTGACGAACCATTAAATACAAAGAGTATAGACAAAGATACTTTTAAAGTTATTGCAGTTTCTTCTAATTCAGTTCCTAGAAAAATTACAGATATTAAATTTCCTAATGATAAAACAGTGGTTTTGGAATTGGAATTTGGGCAAAATATCAAAGGGGCTGAGATTTTAAGATGGAACGATAAATTATTTTCAAATATAGAAATTCCTATTGATTATTCTATAGTTCAAACTAAGGCTATTGAAACAAAAGATGGCAAACCTTTAAGTATTGAAAATCAAAAATATAAGATTAGTGATTTAGAGGTTGAGGGTGTAGAAAAATTTTCTTCTGGAGAGATGTTTGGATTAAAGTATAGAGATTTTAAACCAAAGTTAGATAAGAAAAAACACCCATTGATTATCTGGTTGCACGGAGCTGGAGAGGGTGGAGAGAGCAATGCTACCCAAATATTGGGTAACCGTGGGGGAGTGGCCTTTGTAGAAGAGGAAAGTCAAAAGATTTTCGATAACCCTTATGTACTTGCTCCACAAACTCCTACTTTTTGGATGAAATCATTTATGGTAGGAGATAGAGAGCTTATTGGAGAAAAAGATTATACTCCAGACCTTATAAATCTAATAAAAAAATATTTAGATGAAAATCCTAGTATCGATAGAGATAGAATATATATTGGTGGGTGTTCTATGGGAGGATACCAAACATTTAAGACTTTAGTAGCTGACCCTAAGATTTTTGCTGGAGCTTTTATCACTTGTCCAGCTTATGAGCCATCAAAAGAGGAACTTGAAAAAGTAAAAGATGTTCCTATCTGGCTTGTACACGCATCAAGTGATACTACTGTGCCTGTTAGCAATTCTAGAAACTCTTTTAAATATCTAAAATCTCTTGGAGCTGATGTGGTCTACACCGAGTATGAAGAGGTTGTTCGTGATGGAAATAAATATGATCCTCACGGTTCTTACTTCTATACTTTACATAATGACCCATTCTCTGGAGACGGAACACATATATTCCAATGGATTGCATCTAAAAAATTAAAAAAGGCTCTGTCACAACAAATGGTTGATTTTTGACGAGAAATAGCGTATAATAATAGTAAGAAACAGTACCACCGAAGGAGG
>NZ_JADYTX010000029.1 GCF_021531475.1 Fusobacterium perfoetens
AATAACAGTATATTACATAAAAATTAAAATAGCTTAATAATTAAAAAATTATTATATAAATATTATACGAGGAGAAAAATATGAATTTACCAAGAACAAAAGAAGGAAATGTTGACGTTAAAAAATTATTAATTCAAAGTGGATTATATTTAGTTTTATTAGTAATGCTTATAGCAATCATAATGAAAGAACCTACATTCTTAAGTATCAGAAACTTCAAGAACATTCTAACACAATCATCAGTTAGAACAATAATAGCTCTTGGAATTGCGGGACTTATTGTTACAACAGGTACTGACCTTTCTGCAGGAAGACAAGTTGGATTTGCAGCTGTTATATCAGCAACACTTTTACAAGCTAGTACAAATGTAAACAAAGTTTATCCTGAAATGGGAGAATTACCAGTTTTCTTAGTTATTTTAATAGTAATGGTTATAGGTGGAATTATCGGAGCATTTAACGGTACAATAGTTGCATATTTAAATCTTCACCCATTCATTGTTACAATGGGAGCTATGACAATTGTTTATGGATTAAACTCATTATACTATGACTTTGCTGGTGCATCTCCAATATCTGGATTTAGTAAAAGTTACAGTAGCTTTGCACAAGGTTCATTTAATATAGGTGGATTTACATTACCATATCTAATTGTTTATGCAGCAATAGCCACTGTTATAATGTGGATATTATGGAACAAAACAAAATTTGGTAAAAACTTATTCGCAGTTGGAGGAAACCCTGAAGCAGCAAGAGTTTCTGGAGTTAATGTACCAGCTACATTAATTATAATTTATGCTTTATCTGGAATCTACTATGCTTTCGGAGGATTCTTAGAAGCAGGACGTATCGGATCAGCAACTAACAACTTAGGAAATATGTATGAAATGGACGCTATCGCAGCTTGCGTTATCGGTGGAGTTTCATTCTATGGAGGAGTTGGAAGAATTTCTGGAGTTTTAACAGGAGTTATCATTCTAACAGTTATCAACTATGGATTAACTTATGTTGGAGTAAACCCTTACTGGCAATATATCATCAAAGGGGCTATCATAATAGTAGCAGTTGCATTTGACTCTATGAAATATGCTAAGAAAAAATAAAAATTATTAACTAATAATTCTGTTCTCTTGGGCTTGAAGTTATCTTTGAGTCCAAGAGTTTTTTTATTGTTTTATTTTTTAATTAATAAAAAAAGACTGAAAAGTTTATAATTACTTTTCAGCCTAGAAATAAATTATTTAAGTTTTTTAATTATAATTTTATACCAAACTCTTTTAATTTTTCTTCTAAGAAGTTATAATCAGTAAGTTGAATACCATTCATTCCCATATTTTTAGCACCTATTATATTTTCCTCTACATCATCTATAAAAAGACATTCATTAGCTTTTAGAGAATAAGTATCCAAAAGTAGTTGATATATTTCAGGTTCAGGTTTCATAAGTTTATGATGAGCAGATATTACTTTTCCGTCAAATAACTTAAAGAAATCCCATTTTTCATAGATATTTTCAAAAGCCTTTAAATGAAAGTTAGAAATAATATATAGATTATAATTTTCTTTTAATTTTGGCAAAAGAGCGATATTTTTTTCGATAGGCTCTAAGCAATCATAAATATTTTCATCAAATAGTTTTCTTATTGATTTTTCACATTCTGGAAGTTTTTCAGTAAAAATTTCTATAGCTTCTTCATAAGTCAAAGTTCCTCTGTCTAAATCTTTCCACTCTTGTCCTCTAAAAACTATTTCAAAAAATTTATCTTGATACTTTTCCTCTACATTTTCTCTTGTAAATTTTTTAGGACGAAACCCAATTAGAACATTTCCTAAATCAAAAACGATATTTTTTATCATAAATTCTCCTTAAACTTATATTATTTAGAAAAATGTCTGGGAGTTACCCAGACATAAAATTAAGATAATTTTTTTGTAATTAATTCAGTAACCATTTGAGGATTTGCTTTTCCTTTAGAAAGTTTCATAGCTTGTCCAATAAGTCCTTTTAAAACTCTTGGTTTTCTACCCTCATCAGAATTTTTATAGTCTTCAATTAATTTTGGATTGTTTGCTAAAACTTCATCGACTAAAGTTTCGATAGCTCCTGTATCAGCCACTTGAGCCATTTTTTCCTCTTCAACTATTTGAGCAGGAGTTCTTGTATCTGTAAGTTTCATTTCAAATACTTTTTTAGCTATTTTTGAAGAAATTACGTTTTTATCTATAAGAACGATTATATTTCCTAAATCTTCAGCAGAGATAGGGAAATGAGTTATCTCAGTATTATTATCTTTTAGATATTTTAAAACTTCTGTCATTATCCAGTTAGAACTTGATTTTGGATTTCCAGATGCTTTAGCAACTCCCTCAAAATAATCAGCAAGCTCAATATCCTCACAAAGAATATTTGCATCATATTCAGGGATTTGATATTCATTTTCAAATCTATGAATTTTAGCAACTATATCTTCAGGCATTAAAGCTTTTATTCTTTCGATTTCTTCATCTTCTATTATAACTTTTAAAAGGTCTGGCTCAGGGAAATATCTATAGTCCATTGCCTCTTCTTTACTTCTCATTACTCTAGTGATTTGGTTTTCATCGTCCCAAGTTCTAGTTTCTTGATCGATAACTCCACCTTTTTCAATAGTTTCTATTTGTCTGTTGATTTCATAGTCGATAGCTCTTGCAACAGCTTTAAATGAGTTTAAGTTTTTAACTTCTACTCTAGTTCCAAAAGGTTCTCCTTTGTAGTGAACAGAGATATTTGCGTCACATCTTAGTGAACCAAGTTCCATTGAAACATCACTTACACCAGTATATTTTATTGTATTTCTAAGAAGAGTTAAATATTCATAAGCTTCTTCAGAAGTTCTCATATCTGGTTCAGAGATAATTTCTACTAAAGGAATTGATGCTCTGTTGAAGTTGATATATGATTCGTGAGTTCCGTGAACAGATTTTCCAGCATCTTCCTCTATTTGAATTTTTGTAATTCCAACTCTTTTTTCTCTTCCGTTTACATTAATATCTAAATATCCTTTTCCAGCATAAGAATTTTCAAATTGAGTGATTTGATAGTTCTTTGGAGTATCTGGATAGAAATAGTTTTTTCTATCAAAAGAACATTCGTGATTAATTTTACAGTTAAGAGCAAGAGCAGTTTTTATAGCGTATTCTAAAACTTTTTTATTAAGTTTTGGTAAAGCTCCAGGGTGTCCTAAACAGATTGGACAAGTGTGAGTGTTAGCATCATCATTGTCATAATCTGTACTACAGTTACACCAAACTTTTGTATTTGTTTTTAATTGAAGATGCACTTCAAGTCCGATTACTGATTCCCATTCTTTTATCATTATTTCTCAACTCCCTCAGGAAGTTTCCATTCCCCTCTAATTTTTTCAAAAGCACTTCCAATAGCGATTAAGTTTCCTTCATCAAAGTGTTTTCCAAGAAGTTGGATTCCAACAGGTAATCCCTCAGTCATTCCAGCTGGAATAGAAAGTCCTGGTACACCAGCAAGGTTAGCTGAAAGTGTAAATATATCTTCTAAGTATAATTCAAGTGGTGTTTTTACAGCATCAAGAGAGAATGCTGGAGTTGGTGCTACTGGAGTAAATATCATATCAACAGTTTCAAAAGCTTTGTCAAAATCAGCTTTTATTAAAGCTCTAGCTTTTTGAGCTTTTTTGAAGTATGCGTCATAGAAACCAGCACTTAAAACATAAGTTCCTATCATAATTCTTCTTTTTACTTCGCTACCAAATCCTTCACTTCTTGATTTTACATATAAATCATTAAAATCTTTTGCATTTTTACTTCTGTAACCATATCTAATTCCATCAAATCTAGCTAGGTTTGAACTTGCTTCAGCTGGAGCTAAGATATAGTAAGTAGGTAGTGCATATTTTGTATGAGGTAAAGATACATCAACTAACTCCGCACCAGCCTCTTTTAATTTTTTAAGAGCAGACATCATAATAGCTTTTACATTTTCATTCATTCCATCAACAAAATATTCTTTAGGAACTCCAATTTTTACACCTTTGATATCTTTTCCTAAAAATTCTGTATAGTCAGGAACAGGAATATTTTTTACAGTTCCATCATAATCATCATATCCAGCTATAACGTTCATAGCAAGAGCAATGTCTTCAACATTTTTAGCTAGTGGTCCTATTTGATCAAGAGAAGATGCAAATGCCATAAGTCCATATCTTGAAACTCTACCATAAGTAGGTTTTAATCCTACAACTCCACAGAAAGATGCAGGTTGTCTGATACTTCCTCCAGTGTCAGAACCTAAAGATATAAAACATTGTTGAGAAGCGATAGATGATGCAGCTCCCCCACTACTTCCTCCAGGAACTTTTGATGTATCCCAAGGATTTTTTGTAAGTTTGTAGTAAGAAGTTTTTGTACTTCCTCCCATTGCAAACTCGTCCATATTAGTTTTACCAATGATTATTGCATCAGCTTCTTTTAATTTTGTAACAACAGTGGCATCATAGATACCGATATATCCGTCTAAGATTTTAGAGCAAGAAGCAGACGGGTCATTTAGAGATACCATATTATCTTTTATAGATACAGGTACTCCAGCTAAAGCTCCAACTTTTTCTCCTCTTGCAATTTTTTCATCTATTATTTTAGCTTCTTCTAAAGCTTTTTCTTTTCTAAGAGAAACAAAACTTCCAATAAGTTCATCAGTTTTCTCTATTCTTTCAAATACAGCTTTTGTAACTTCATAAGCTGAAAGTTCTTTATTAAGAATCTTATTTCTAACTTCGCTAGCTGTAAGTTCATAAATTTCTTTCATCAGAATTCCTCCTAAAATAAATTTTTATTCTCCACCAACAACTTTTGGAACAACAATAGTACCATCAACAGTTTCAGGAGCATTTTTCAAAGCATCTTCAACTAAAAGAGATGGTTTTACTTCATCTTCTTTTAAATTATTTGTATCGTTATTGATTTGAGATAGAGGTTTTATATTTTCTGTATCTAACTCATCTAACATATCGATATAATTTAAGATTTCATTTAGTTCTTGTTGATATTTTTCAATCTCTTCATTTGTAAATTCAAGTTTTGCAAGTTTCGCAACTTTTAAAACTTCTTCTCTTGTTAAAGCCATAGTTCCCCCTTTATTAAGATTTATAATAAATTTTATTATTTATAAAGAATTTAGATAATTAACCTCTTTTTTTCTAAGAGGACGATAACTACCAGTTTTTAATTTTTCATCAAGGACTAAATCCCCAATGGCAATTCTTTTTAAGAAAGTAACCTTGTGTCCCACTGATTCAAACATTCTTCTCACCTGTCTATTTCTTCCCTCTTTTATAGAAAAATTAAGAGTTGTAAATTGTGGTGTAGAAGATATTATTTTTCCTCTAGCAGGTAGTGTCATCTTATCATCTAAAAGGACACCTTTTTTAAGTCTATTTAATGTAGAAAGAGAAACAGTTCCCATAACTTCTACATAATAAGTTTTATATACTTCACCTCTTGGGTGGATAACTCTGTTGTAAATTTCCCCATCATTTGTAAGAATTATAAGTCCCTCAGTATCGTAGTCAAGACGACCTATTGGGAAAATTCTTTCATCAGTTTTAATTAAATCTACAACTAATTTTCTTCCTCTATCATCTTTTACAGCTGATAAAACTTTTTGAGGTTTATTAAGCATAAAATAAACTTTTTCAGACTTATCTTTTTTTATAGATTTTCCGTCAATAAAAATCTCATCACTTGAATCTACTTTTATTCCAGATTCAGCTAATTTCCCATTGACAGTTATTCTACCTTGTTCAATCATTTGGTCAATAGCACGTCTTGAATCAATACCAAGATTTGCTAAAAATTTATTAATTCTAACTTTTTCCATAACTCTTCCTATTCTGATTTTTTATTTTCTATATAATGCAATTTTTCTAATTGTTCTTTTATCTCTTGATAATTAGGTAGCTCATTTACATAGTCAATCCCCAAATATCCCAAAAATTTTTCAGTGACTTCATAAAGATTTGGTCTACCTACAGTTTCTTTTTTCCCACAGATTCTTACAAAATTTCTACTTTCAAGGTTTCCTATTATACTATCAACATTAACCCCTCTTATAGATTCAATCTCACTTTTTGTTATAGGTTGATTGTAAGCGATAATTGACAGAGTTTCTAAAGTTGCTCCTGAAAGTTTTTTAGGTTTCTTCTCTTGTTCAAAAAAATTATTTACAACTCCTCCATATTTTGGATTTGAAACAAGATAAATATGTGTATCTGTAATTTCGATATTTATCCCAGAAGATTTTCTCTCTCCCTTTAATTCATAAATAATAGGGATAAGTTTATCAATAGGGATTTTAAAAAACTTAGAAAGGTCTTTTATCTTTACGTCTTCTCCACCGATAAAAAGAATAGCCTCTATTTTTTCTTTTAGATTTTCATATAAACTTAAGTCAATATTATTCATAAGTCACCTTTATTATAATTTTTTTATATCATCTAAAGAGATATTGTTTTTTGCTAAAGTTCTCACAAATTTTCCTATTGGAAATCCCATAACTGCAAAAAAATCTCCATCTATTCTCTCTACAAAATAACTACCCTTTCCTTGAATACCGTAAGAACCAGCTTTGTCAAACGGTTCTTTTGTATCTATATACCAAGAAATCTCCTCATCGGTTATATTTTTAAAGTAAACTTCAGAAACTTCTGAATCAGAAATTGAGATATTTTTAGAGATATTTACAAAAGAAAAACTTGTGATAACCTTATGAGGTCTTCCAGAAAGACTGTGTAACATCTCATAAATATCTTTTTTATCTTTTGGCTTTCCAAGAATTTTATCATCTACTACCACAACAGTATCAGCTCCAACAACAAATTCATTGGGATAAACTTCAGCCACTGCTAAGACTTTTTTTCTAGCAATATCCTCTATTCTTTTTATTATATCTTCTTCATCACTAACTTCATCAATATTTTTTGTAATAACTTTTAGATTAAATCCAAAATTTTCTAAAATCTCCTTTCTTCTAGGAGAATTTGATGCTAAAATCATTTATTTTGTCACCTGTCTTTTAAAGTTTTTATTTCTAGCTCTAGCAAGTTGCTCTCTTATTCCTATATCTTGAGCTTTATTATAGTTTTTAAACTCTTTTTGTTCGTCTTTTATAAGAGCCTCTTTTATCTCTATTTTGTTTTGTAAATCCTCTTGACGCTCTTCAAGGGATTTTATACTTAAAGAACTTTTTTTAGTACTTCTAATAAATCTAATAAAAACAGTTACCCCAGAAATAAAGAAAGAAGCAATTCCAATCAGAAAAGCCAATGAAGCAACTACTGAAATTCTAAAGTTCTCAAAAAGATATAGAGAAGATTCTGTAAAAATATATCCAAGTTTAAAAGTATTTAAAGATGTAAATAAAATATTAAAGGAATTTAACTCTGAAAATGTATTTACATAGATTATCAAAGTTAGAAAAGCAATAGTTACAAGAAAAATATTAAAAAATAAAAGTCTTGTCCTATATGCAAATAATACATATTTATCTCTCTCTATAAATGAAAAAAATATATCAAAAACTATATCTCCGAATAAAAGATAAGTAAACATTCCAAAATAAGGAAATATTATTTTAGAAAAATTTTCAAAAGAAAAATTATTTATTTTCAAAAAACTATACAGGATAGAAAAAATAAATATATATATAAATAAAACTTTAAAGTGTCCTAAAAATTTTATAAAACTTTTCAATAAAATCACCTAGATATCAAATTAAATACATTATATTTTATCATATTAGAATTTTAATTTCAAGAAATTAAAGAATGACTTTCTCAAAATAAAAAAATATGATATAATTATTTAGGAAACTTAAACAAGAACTAGAGGTGTAAAATGGAAAGTAGTGGAAAAGTAACAAGTATTAACGGCAAAAAAATAAAAGTAATGATGTTTAAAGAAAGTTCTTGTGCTCATTGTTCTGGTTGTGGAGAAGCAAGTAAACTTACAAGAGAAATCGAACTAGAATACAATCCTCACAAGCAAAAAATAGAGATTGGAGATATAGTTACATTTGAATTAGCTGATTCAAAAATGTTAAAGATAGGATTTTTGGTATATGTTCTTCCGATAATAATGATGATGGTAGGATTTATTATATCAAATATGATGGGAAATAGAGAAAGAGAAAGTGTTTTATTTTCTTTTGGAACTTTGGCAGTGACTTTTTTATTAATTCATCTATATGATAGATTTGTTGTAAAAGAAAAAGTTAATATGGATATAACAAAAATTGAAAAGGACAACAAAGAGTTTGATATAGATAGTTGCGAAGTAAAAAAAGATTAGGAGCGTGCTATGAAAAAAATTATATGTCTTTTTGTTTTAATTGGTGTAGTTTCTTTTTCTAATCAAAAAACAGTTTACAAAAATCAATTAAAAATTTTAAATGATTTGGTAGTTTGCAAAGGAGATAACTCTATTTTTACAGGGAAAGTGGTAGATGGTAAAAATAGAGAATATTTTAAAAAAGGGAAAGCTCAAGGAAAATGGCTGACTTTTTATGAAAATGGAAAACTGAAATCTATTGAAAATTGGTCAGAGGGAAACTTAAATGGAAAGCATATAATTTACAGAGAAAATGGTACAAAATACGTTGAGATAAATTACAAAGATGGAAAAGAAAATGGCGAGTACAAGATTTTTTATGAAAATGGAAAGCCTAGAGTTTATGGAAAATTTAAAAAGGGTAAACCTATTGGAGAATGGAAAGTTTATAGAAAAGGATAAAAAAAATTGAAAATAAAAACAGAGAATTATAAATTTTTTCAAAATAAAAGTTGTGAATATTTTCCTTGCCATAAGATAGATGATATAGAAAAATTTAATTGTCTTTTTTGCTATTGTCCACTATATGCTTTGGGAGAGAAATGTGGTGGAAATTTTAAATATACAGAGTCAGGGATAAAAAATTGCACTTATTGTAATCTTCCTCACATAAAAGAGATAGGATATCAACATATTCAAGGAAAAATATCAGAAATATTAAAAAAGGTAAAAAAAGATTGACCGAAATAAAAAAATATGTTATAATCTTCCTTGGTTAGAAACAATAGCTACGAGGGTACACCTAGTCGCATTCCGAACCTAGAAGTTAAGCTCGTAAACGCTGAAAGTACTTGGGGGGCAGCCCTCTGGGAGGATAGGAAGTTTCTAACCTTTTTTTTGTTTATATAGCTTTTTTAGGAGGCTTATTTTGAAGAATAGATATTATGTTACAATAACAGATTTAAAAGGAATGAAATGCTATTCATTTGATAAGATAATAAAAAAATATATTTTAGTAGTGGGAATATCTTTGTTGTTTAGTATAAGTGCTTTAGTGACAGTAGTCCTTGTATTAAATCACAAAGTAAAGCAATATAGTTATTATAGAGTTCAAAATGAAGAACTTGTTGGAAAAATAGAAGAGAATAAAAAAGAGTATTTGGCTCAAATAGAAAAAGCTAGAGAAGAAATTTCAGCTAAAGAGTTGGAGCTTGAAAATATTACTACAAAAATAGACGAGATTGAAAAAATAATGGGAGAAGAAATATCTTCTGGAGAACCATTAACAGAAACAGAAAAATTAGATTTGGCAAAAATGAATATTTTAGAAAGAAAATTTTTGTTACAAACTATTCCTAATGGAAAACCTTTAGATCCATTCAAAGGGTATTCAAGTGTGTATGGTACTAGAGAACACCCAATTTTAGAAAAACAAATCTATCATTATGGACTAGATTTTAAAGGAACTAAGGGGACAAAAATAATATCACCAGCTGACGGAATAATAGAGTTTGCAGGATACAATTCTGGAGGATTTGGAAATCTTGTTATAATGGATCATGGTTATGGATTTAAAACTTATTATGCTCATATGAGTAAAATAGATGTAAAAGTTGGGCAAGTTGTCAGAAAGGGACAAAAATTAGGAGAAGTAGGAAGTACAGGAAGATCTACAGGACCACATCTTCACTATGAGATACATTACCTTGGAAAAAGAGTAAATCCAATGTCTTTTACAGAATGGAATATAGATAATTACAATAGTCTTTTTGAAAAAGAAAAGGGGGTAAAATGGCAGTCTTTAGTAGAAATGATAAAACATCAGACGCAGGCTTTTCAGGAAAGGAAATAACTAAAATCACAAAGGGAAGTGAATTTAGAGGGCAACTAAAAGTAGATGCGAATCTTTCGGTTGAGGGGAAAATCGATGGAAATGTTTGCTGTAATTATGGAATAACAATAGAAGAGGGAGCTTTTGGAGAAGGATTACTTCTTGCAAGAAAAGTTACTGTTAAAGGAAATTATAATGGAAAAATAGAAGCTGACCTTATTGAACTTCTTGATGGTTGTATGGTAACTGGAGAAATAATAAGTAATAGACTTCTTATAAAAGAGGGAGCTGTATTTGAAGGAGTTAGTAAATACAGAGAAGCACCTATTTCTGAAAAAGAGATGTTACTTCAAATAGAAAATAAAGAAGTAGAAAAAGATAATAAAAAATAAAACTTAGAAGACTGTTGCGAGAATATTTATTGCGACGGTCTTTTTTATACTAAGGAGGGAATATGAAGTTTAAATATTTTAAACTTGGGGAAAATTATCTAAAAGATTTAGAAAATAGAGAAAAAACTTTGATTGTATTCAATGATTATTTCTTAAAAAATACATTTTTAAAAAATAGAAAGAAAAATATTTTAGTTCCAAGTGGGACTTATTTAACTTGTGATGAATTTCAAAAGGAGATTTTTATAACAGAGAAAAGTGTCTTAACAGAGGCTAAAAGGCCTCTTACACTATATCAAAATATCTCATCTGAAATAAAATCTTCTGAAAAAATAAATAATTATTATGATATTATCGATATTGCTGATCTATTTTTTAATTATTATAAAGACCTTAATATAAATCTTATAAAAAATATAGATGAAAAAATCCTAACTAATTGGCAGAGAGAAAAAATAAATAAATTTCAGACTATAAAAAAAGATTATGATAGTTTTTTAGGAAAAAATAACTATATAATAAATGATTGGATAGTCTGTGAGGAAAATTTTAGAGAGGATTTTATCAAGAAATTTGAAAAAATAATCTTTGTAGATATTTTATATTTCTCCCCTCTTCTAAAAAAAATAATTAAAAAACTTGACGCTTTACTAGAGATAGAGTTTATTATCCAAGGAGATTCTAAAATCTATAATGAAAAAAATCTGTCTTTAAATAAGATAACTGCTAAAAATAGCTATTTTAATTTTGAAAAGAAAAATATAAAAATATATGAAACTTCAGAGGATATGGAAACTATTTTTGGTGTGTTGTATCTTATGGATAGAAAAAAAATAAAAAATATATATTTTCCAAAAGTAGAAGATGAATATTTTTCAAAACTTATGCCTAAATATTTTATAAATACGAAATTAAAAGTTATGGAAGATACTAAAACCTATAAATTTATGACACTGCAAAATAATCTTATTGGATCACTGGAGATAAAAAGAGGTTTTGGTCTAAAGATAGAGAGTTTTTTAGAGATTATTGAAAATAGTTTAAGTCAAAATATCTATAATATCTCGCCGAATGATAAAAAATCCTTTTATAAAATCTTAGAAAAAGAATATAGATATATAAATCTTAAAACTTTTGAGGAATTCGATTTAAAGGATATCCTAGAGGAAAATCAAGAGATTGTAGATATTTTTAAAAATATCTATGATGACTTAATAAAAATAAAAGATTTTAATTCTATCCAAGATTTTTATAATTATTTTAAAAATATTGGTTTTGAAAAAATATCTGATATAGATTATGTGGATTTTTTAGAAAAATTTCACGAGGTAATATTTAATATTAAAAGTAGTGAAAATCTTTTTGGAGAGAAAGGGTTTAAAGAGATATTTAAAAAGGATAGTGGAAGATATATCTATACCTTACTTATAAAATATCTTGAGGGGATAGAACTTAAGTCTGTTGAAAATGAGAAAAAAGAAGAATTTGTGGGAATAGTAAAAAAACTTGATGAGGCTAGGCTTAATTTTAATGGAGAGTCTTATTTTGTAGATGTAAATAATAACTATCTTCCTGGAACTATCGAAAGAAATAAAATATTTACTGACAGACAACTTGAAATTTTGGGATTTATGACAAAAGATGAAAAGATAAATCTTGCAAAATATCGTTTCTATCAAGCTCTTGGAAATTCCAAAGAAAATATTATATTCTATAAAAATGAAAAAGAGGGAAAACTTGGAAAATCAATATTTTTAGAAGAACTTATGATGGAATATAATCTAAATCTAGAAAAAAATATTATGGATAACTCAAACATTATAAAAATGGTAGAAGAATATTTTTATAAAGAAAGAGGTTTTAAAATAGAAAATCAAAACTTTAATATAAAGAAAGATTTGGAAAAACTGGTTAATAAAGATAATCAAATTACAGTTGGAGCTTATGATATTGTAAATATAAATGACTGTCAATATAGATATCTTTTAGGAAATATTTTAGGAATTGAAGAAACAAAAGAAAATAGTTATGGTGGTTCTGCTCGTATTTTAGGAATTATAGTTCATAGTATTTTGGAAAAAATAACAGATAAAATATATTATAAGATAATAAAAGAAAATAATTTTGATGTAGACCCTACTTTAGTAAAAGAGATAGTTCAAAAAGAGATGCTTAGAAATAATATGAAGTATCCAACCTATGTGGATTTATATTTTGAAAAAGTTTTGATACCAACTTTTGAAAAGAATATAATAGAGTTTTATAAAAAAATGGAAAAAGAGTTAAAAGGTGAAAAGGTAAAAACATTCTTTGGAGAAAAAAATAAAATCTATATAAGTGATTATAACGAAGATGATAAGACAAAACCAGATTTTGTTATAAAAGGTAGAGCAGATTTAGTGGTAACTACTGAAAAAGAAAATTTTATAATAGATTATAAAACTGGAAGTTCTACAGATGGACAGCTCGATATTTATTCAATAATTCTTTGCGGAGATTCTGAAGGAGCAAAAAAATATATATATAATGTAGTAAAAGGAGAGTTAAAATCTCCAGAAGATAAAAAGGATAAGATTACAAAAGAACAACTTAACGAGATATTTAAAAAGTTTGTAGAAGATGAAAATTTTGAAAGAAAAGAAAAATCTTGTGGAAATTGTGAGTATAAAAATATTTGTAGAAAGGACGTGATATAATGTCTAAAAAAATATTAAAAGCCAGTGCAGGAACAGGAAAAACTTATAGACTGGCACTAGAATACGTGGTTTCTCTTATAAAAGGGGAAAAATTTTCAGATATTATAGTTATGACCTTTACAAATAAAGCTATTGCTGAGATTGAAGAGAGAATTATAAAATTTTTGTATGATTTATCCTATGAAACAAAGGACAGTGAAAATCTAAAAAGTTCTATAAATAACCTTTATCCAGACTTAGTTTTAAAAAGAGATGAGATTGAAAAAATATATAAGGATTTGATAATCAATAAGGAAAAACTTGGAATTTATACTCTAGACTCTTTTAAAATCAATATTTTTAAAAATGCTATTGCTCCTATGAAAGAGGTTTTTTCTTATGAAATAATAGATGATGAGGAAAATAGTGAGATTTTAAAGAAAGTTTTTGAAAAAATTTCAGATAATAGGGAACTTTTTTCACAGTTTGAGGAATTTTTTAGCGACAATGTAGAAAGAGATGTTGAAAAATATATTGGGATTTTAAAAAATCTTGTAAAATATAGATGGCGTTATATCTTTATAAATAAAGGTGAAAAACTAAAAGAAAGAAAAGAATTTTTAGTTGATGAAAAAGAAATAGTAAATCTTTTAGATGAAATTAAAATAAAAATAGAGGAACTTTGTGAATTAAAAGCAGAAGGAAAACCATTAGAAGAATATGCTAACAAAATATTTAAAAAGTATTTATATTTAGAAAACTTCAACGAAAAAAGAGATTTCTTTATACAAAATTTAGAAGAATTGATAACTAATGATAATCTTCATAATGGAAGAAAAACAACAGCTAAAAAGGAAAATATTATTCAATATAAAGAAGAAATGGCAGTTTTAAAAGAAAATCTAAATAATCTTTTATCTAAAAAAATCTTTAACGAAAGAATAATCCCTTATGAAAAGCAAGTTTTAAATTTTGTAGAGATATTTTTTAATATCTATGATGAGATAAAATTTAAAGAGAAAAAGTTCACTCAAGATGATTTGAAAGATTACCTTTTGATGTATTTAGAAGATGAAAAAGTAAATCTTATAAAAAATAATCAAATAACAGATTATATGAAAGAGATTATTGAAAGTGAATGTTCATCTATATTTATTGATGAGTTCCAAGACACAAGTATTGCTCAGTGGAAATTGTTAGAGCCTTTTATAAACTCTGCTAAAAATATTATCTGTGTTGGTGATGAAAAACAAAGTATTTATGGTTGGCGTGATGGAGAAAAAAATCTTTTTAGGGATTTGGCAACTGTAATAGATGGAGAGGAAGAAAATTTAGACACATCTTTTAGAAGTGAAGAAAATATTGTAGAGTTTATAAATGAAATTTTTGAAAATATCCTTGAAAAAACAGGTATAGAGTGGGATTTTATAAAATCTAAATCTAACAAAAAAGGAAGAGAAGGATTAGTAAGAATTTATAATTTTAATCTTACAAAGGAAGAAAAGAAAAAAATTAAAGAAGAAAAAAGAGAGATAGATAAAACCGAATATATAAAAACTATAATTGATGTTTTAAAAAATGATTTCAATGAAAATTATAAAGGGATAGGAATTATTGCTAGAAAAAATGAAACTTTAAGTGAAATCGCTGAAGAGTTATTAAAAAATAAAATTCCTTATACTTTAGAGGCTAAAAAAAGTATATTTGACCATAAAGGTGTGGTACCTATTATAAAACTTTTAAAATATTTTTTAACAGAAAATATTTTTTATCTTTTAGAATTTTTAAGAGATGATTTGATTTTAGTAGAAGATAGTTTTATAGAAAAAATAGTAGAAGTTTGGAACTTGAAAAATGATAAAATTTCTATATTCTTTGAAAATGTTTTAGAATGCGGTGAATATCCTGAAGAGAAGAAAATAATTAAAAAAATAGGTAAGATTTATAAAAAATATTCTGAAACAGAATTTAGAAATATGGATATAGTTTTGGATATAATAAAAGAGTTTGGAATTGTTGAAATCTATAACAAAGAAAATGAGATAAAAAATATTTATAAATTTGTGACTGTGTCTAAAAATTTTGAAAATATAAAAGAGTTTTTAGAAGAGATTGAGGAAAATTCATCAAAAGATATTTATTTACAACCAACATCTCAAGAGGAAAACACTGTCAGTCTTTTAACTATTCATAAATCTAAGGGATTAGAATACGATACAGTATTTTATATCTTAGATGAAGATAAAAATAATCCTGATAAAGGACTTAATTTTAATATTAAATTTGATAAAAATTATTTGAATATTGAGGATTATTTAGTTTGTAACTCTAAAAATGAAAAATTTTTGACATATTTAGATGAGGTTTTTGATTTTTACTCTTTTAAAGAGAAAAAGAAAAAAGAAGAGGAATTAAATAATCTCTATGTTGCTTTAACTCGTCCAAAAGGAAATCTATTTATTTTTATTGTACATTTAAAGGAAGAAAGCCTTTTTAAAAATCTTTTTGAAAGTTATAGAAGAGAGGATTATTATCAAATTGGAGAGTTAAAAAAATACGACTATCCAGAAAAAGAAAAAACTATAAGTCAAGAGATAGATTTTAGAATAGATTTTGAATCTTTGGAAAAATCTCAAGAGAAACTAAATGAAAATATAGAAAAAATTAAAAATGATTCCTATAAATATAGTTTAGAGCTAGAAGAAAAGAGAAATATAGGAAATATTGTTCACTACTTTTTAGAAAATATAAAATATGGAGAGAAAGAGGAGATAGAACTTGCTCTTAAGAAAACTTTTTCAAAATATGGAGCGTTATTTGGAGAGAAAAAATTAAAAGATGAGATTTTATCAAAGGAAAAAATAGAGAAAATCTTTAAAAATAATCCTGATATTTTCTCTAAAAAATGGGATATTATCTATAATGAATATTCTATTTATTCAGAGCAAGAGAAAAAACTTTACAGAATAGATAGATTGATGATTGATAACAAAACCAAAGAGATTTATATTGTGGACTATAAGACAGGAACTTATGAGGAAGAGCAACTTAAAAACTATAAAGAGTTAGTAGAATTTGAACTATCGAGAATAAAAGAAAAAAATTATACAGTGAAAACTAAATATATAGAAATTTACTAATTAGTATGGTATAATTTTTATAAAAATTATTAGGAGGAAAAATAAAAAATGTTAGATATTGATATGATATATGATTATCCTTTATACAGACCACCTAGTGAAGCTTATAGCTTGATTATTCAAATAACTTTAGGTTGCTCTCACAATAAATGTACATTCTGTAAAATGTATAAGGATAAAAAATTTACAATAAAACCTATTGAACAAATAAAAAAAGAGATAGATTTCTTCAGAAGAAGAGTTGGATATATTGAGAAAATATTTTTGGCTGACGGAGATGCTTTAATAATTCCTACACCAAAACTTTTAGAAATTTTAGACTATATCAATGAAAAATTTCCTGAAAATAAAAGAATATCTTTATATGCAAGTCCAAAATCAATTCTTTTAAAAACTCCAGAAGAATTAAAGGAAATAAGAGAAAAAGGAGTAAAACTTGTTTATATTGGAATGGAAAGTGGAGATAATGAAGTTCTTAAGGATATAAACAAAGGAGTTACAGCAGAGGAAATAACAGAAGCTTCTCTGAAAGCTAAAGAAGCAGGATTCCAAATCTCTGTAACAGTTATAGCTGGAATTTGTGGAGAAAAAGATAGCACAAACCACGCTCTAAACACTGCAAAAGTTATTAATAAAATAATTCCAGATTATTTTAGCATATTATGTTTGGTAGTTCACGATGGAACAGAGATAGACAGAAAAATAAAAGCTGGAGAATTTAGAGAAGCAAGTGGAGAGAATATTTTAAAAGAGATAAGAATGATAGTGGAAAATATAAATATTCCTAAAGGAGAAAAAGTTATATTTAGATCAAACCACGCTTCAAATTATTTAGGACTTAAGGGAGATTTTCCAGAGGATAAAGAAAAGTTCCTTTCAGAAATTAATTTTGCTATAAAAAATGACTATGTTAGAGAGAGAAATGAGAGATATTTAAAATATTAAAAAAATTCTGTATTAAAATCAGAAAAATTTAATAAAAAAATATTGATTTTTATAGGATTTTATGATATACTTAACTAGTTACGCATAGGAAAGGTATTCAGCAACCTAGACTAGCGACAAATATATACTTTTGGAGGTGCTTATATGTACGCAGTTATAAAAACTGGTGGAAAACAGTACAAAGTTACAGAAGGTGACGTTTTAAGAGTTGAGAAGCTTAATGCTGAAGTTAATCAAACAGTAGAATTAACAGATGTTCTATTAGTAGCTAATGGAGAAGATGTAAAAGTTGGAACTCCAGTAGTTGAAGGAGCAAAAGTTCTAGTGGAAGTTTTAAACCAAGGAAAAGGTGCAAAAGTTATTAACTTCAAATACAAGCCAAAAACAGGAAATCATAGAAAAAAAGGTCACAGACAACTTTTCACTGAAATTAAAGTTACAGCAATCAATGCATAATTAAAATGACAAAGATTGAGGTTATTAGAAAAAGCGGTAGTGTTGTGAAATATCAAGCTACTGGACATTCAGAATATGGAGAATATGGGTCAGATATAGTTTGTGCAGCCCTTTCGACTGTACTTCAAATGCCTCTTGCAGGTTTTCAAGATGTATTAGATATTTATCCAAGATTTGAAATAAATTCTGATGGTTTCATATGTGTCGACCTTGACGGTATGAATTTAAAAGGCAAAGAAAGAGAAGTGCATACTCTTTTGGAAAGCATGGTTGTAGTCCTTAGAGGACTAGCCAAAGAATATCCTAAAAATATAAAGCTTGTAGAGAAGGAGGAAAATTAGAATGTTATTTACATTAAATATACAATTATTTGCACATAAAAAAGGACAAGGTTCTGTTAAAAACGGAAGAGATTCTAATCCTAAATATCTTGGAGTTAAAAGATATGATGGTGAAGCTGTTAAAGCTGGAAACATCATAGTTAGACAAAGAGGAAACCAATTCCACGCTGGTGCAAATATGGGACAAGGAAAAGATCATACATTATTTGCATTAATCGATGGATATGTAAAATTCGAAAGATTAGGAAGAGATAAGAAACAAGTTTCTGTTTACGCAGAAAAATAATTAACTCAACTAAATAAACAAAGTCTCACTTCGGTGGGACTTTTTTATTATTTTTTGAAAAATTATTAAAAACTCTTAAATTTTTTAAGAGTTTGTATTTTTTCTATTTACCAAACTAATAGAGAAAAAAGGAATATTATTTTTAAAATAGGAATTTTAAGTTTTGTGTCTTAAAAAAATAAATGAAATATGGTAGAATAAAGATAATAAATACCTTACACAATAAAGGGGTGGATATTATGATTTCTGAAAAAGAATTAGAAAGTAATTTACTTAAACAACTTTCAACTCAAGGGTATGAACTTGTTGAAGTGAAAGATGAAGATTCTTTAGTTAAAAACTTCAAAGAACAACTTGAAAAGTTTAATAATATAAAATTATCACAAGGAGAGTTCTGTAAGATCCTTACTCATCTTGCAGGTGGAAGTATTTTTGAAAAGTCTAAAAAATTAAGAGATAAGTTTGAACTTCTTAATGATAAAGGAGAGATGAGATATATCTCTTTCCTTGATAAAGAGAATGTAGAAAATAATATTTTTCAAGTTACTAATCAAATAGCTGTTAAAGGACAATATGAAAATAGATATGATGTTACTATTTTAGTAAATGGACTTCCTTTAGTTCAAATAGAACTTAAAAAGAAAACTATTCAACTTAAGAAAGCTTTTTATCAAATACAAAGATACCAAAGACATTCATATTCATATAAGACTTTATTCCAATATATTCAAATTTTCGTAATTAGTAATGAGGAAAATACAAGATATTTCTCTAATAATAAAGAGCTTAACTATAACTTTACTTTCTCTTGGACTGATGAATATAACTTAAAGAAAAATAGATTAGAAGATTTTACTAAAACTTTCTTAAATAAAAAGCATTTAGGAAATATGCTGGCTAAATATATAGTTACAAATGAAACTTTAAAAGCTTTTATGATTCTAAGACCGTATCAATATTATGCAGTTGAAAAAATTATAGATAGAGTTAAAACTCTTCCTAATAGAAATGGATATATTTGGCATACAACAGGAAGTGGAAAAACCCTAACTTCATTTAAAGCAAGTCAAATACTTGCTACTTTAGATGAAATTGATAAGGTTGTATTCTGTGTTGATAGAAAAGACTTAGACTATCAAACAACAAAAGAATTTAATGCTTTCGCACCTAATTCTATAAGTAAAGCAGAAGATACGCAAGAATTTGTTACTAATATGGTAAGTGGTACAGGAAAAGTAGCTGTAACAACTATCCAAAAGTTGAATAATGCTATATCAAAACCATACTACTTAAAACAAATGGAAAAAGTAAAAAATAAAAGAATTGTATTTATCTTTGATGAGTGTCATAGAACACAATTTGGAGAAACACATAAAAAGATAGATGAGTTCTTTACTAATAAGCAATTTTTTGGATTTACAGGAACTCCTATTTTTGCAGATAATGCTATAAAATATAGAACGACTAAAGACTTATTTGATGAATGTCTACATAGATATACAATTAAAGAAGCGATAGATGATGAAAATGTATTAGGATTTTCAGTTGAATACTACTCAACATTTAATATGAAAGATGAAAATGGAGATGATTTATCTCTTGATGAGATGATAGAGAATGGAATTGATACTAAAGAAGTTTTTACTAATAGAAAAAGATTAGAAAATATAGTTGATTTTATCCTTGAACATCATAATGCGAAAACTTCTAATAGAGAATATCAAAGTATCTTTGCTATAAGCGATATTAATACTTTAATAGAATATTATCATATTTTTAAAGAAAAAGGTACAAATCTTAAAATAGCTTCTATTTTTACTTATGAAGCTAACTCAGATCTTGCCAATGATGAGGGAACTTTTGAAGTAGAAAATGATGAGTGTAAACACCCAAGAGAACATCTTGATGAGATGGTTGCAGACTATAACAAGATGTTTGGAGATAACTTTAATCTTAATCAAGATAATGGATTTAATAGCTACTTCATAGATATTTCTAAAAAAGTAAAAGAGAGAAAAATAGATATTCTTTTAGTTGTTAATATGTTCCTTACAGGTTTTGATAGTAAATATCTAAATACTTTGTATGTTGATAAAAATCTTAAATATCATGGACTTATCCAAGCTTATTCAAGAACTAACAGAATTTTAAATGTAAATAAAACTCATGGAAATATAGTTTGCTTTAGAAATCTAAAGAAAAGAACAGACGAGGCTATAAAATTATTCTCTGATGAAAATGCTATTGAAACAGTTCTTATGAAAGACTATAGCGAGTATATTGGAATTATTAACCAATATATAGAATCTTTAAAAGAGTTGGTTGAAACTCCTGAAGATGTAGATACTTTAGAAACTGAAGAAAATAAACTTAACTTTATAGAATTATTTAAAAATATCTTAAGGGTTATGAATAAACTAGAAACATTTAGTAGATTTGATTTTGATGATTTAGATATTAATAAAGATGAGTTTGAATCATTTAAAAGTAAATATATAGATATGTACGATACATTAGTTGGAGGAACTAAGAAAGGCGATGGAAAGACTTCCGTTATAGATGAGATTGATTTTGAGATAGAACTTCTTAGAAAAGATAGCATTAATGTAGCATATATAGTATCTCTACTTAAAAACTTAAATAGTAAAGAAACTTCATTTGCTAAAGATGTAGAATATATCTTAAAAACTATGGATTCAGTTCCTGCTCTTAGAAATAAGAAAGAACTTCTTGAGAAATTCATTCAAGAAAATAGAGAGATATTAACTATTGAATCTAAAGCAGATGTAGAAAATGAACTTTCAGAATTTTTGAAGAAAGAAAAAGAAAAAGCTATTCAAGATATGATAACAGAAGAAGAATTAAAGGCAGATGTAGTAACTAATATCATTGATAAATGTGAATTTACATCAAGAATGGCAGATTACTCAGATATTAAGGATTCTTTTATTAAGAAACCAAGTATATTAAAATTAAAACCAAGAATTGAAACTATTCAACATAAAATAGAAAATATACTAGATAAATTTAATTTCTTTGGAGCATAAGGTGATGGAATGATACCAAAATATAATGAAATGTATAAAGCTCTTTTAGAAACTTTAAAAGATAAAAAAGAGTATTCTACAAAAGAATATCGAAATAAAGTAGCAAAATTAATGAATATATCAGACGAAGAAAGAGAAATTTTATTAGATAGTGGTGGTGGAAATAAATATAATACTGCATTAAATTGGACAAGTGTTTATTTAAAAAAAGCTAAACTAATAGAATCTACAAAAAGGGGAGTATTAAAAATAACTGAAAGAGGATTAGAATTATTAGCTACTAATCCTAACGTAATAGATAATCATACTCTTAAAAACTATGAAGAATTTAGAGAGTTTTTAAATCCAAAGGGAAATAATAAAGAATTTAAAGAAGAAAAAGGACAAAATATAGAAGAAGAAACACCTCAGGATATACTTGAAAAATCTTTTAATAAGATAAATAAAATACTACAAGAAGAAGTTTTAGAGGAGGTAATGAGGAAAGATCCTTATTTTTTTGAGAGCTTAGTAGTGAAGTTATTACAAAAGATAGGGTATGGAACTCTTAAAAATTCAGGAAAAGTTACTAAAAAAAATAATGATGAGGGAATAGATGGTATTATTAATCAAGATAAACTTGGTTTTGATTGTATCTATATCCAAGCTAAAAAATGGGATAAAGATTCTACTGTAAGTAGACCTGAAATTCAAAAATTTGTTGGAGCTTTAGCAGGACAAGGAGCAACAAAAGGATTATTTATAACTACTGCTAAATTTTCAGATGGAGCTAGGGAATATTCTCAAAAACAACATACAACAAAAATAGTGTTGATTGATGGAATGGAACTAGCTAAATTAATGATAGAGTACAACTTAGGTGTATCAGTAGAAAATGTTTATGAAATTAAAAAAATTGATAGTGATTTTTTTGAAGAATTAGACTAATATAAAATTTTGGAGGATAAAAAGATGTCAGAACATCAAGCAGAATTAGAAAAAAGATTGTGGGCAATAGCTAACGAACTTAGAGGGAATATGGGAGCTGATGAGTTTAGAAACTATATTCTAGGATTAATTTTCTTTAAGTTCTTATCAGAAAAAATTGAAAAAACAGGAAATGATGTATTATCTGAAGATGATATGAAATTTGAAGATATAGATGGAAAAGATGAATATATAGAAGCTGTAAGAGAATATTGTGTAAATAGTATTGGATATTTTATCGAACCTAAATATCTATTTAGAATTTTAGCAGGAAGAGCTAAAAATGGAGAATTTATAATAGAAGATTTAGGATTAGCTCTTAAATATATTGAAGATTCTACAAATGGTCAAGATAGTAGTGATGATTTCTCAGGACTATTTGGCGATGTAGATTTAACATCTTTAAAACTTGGAAAAACTGTTGAAGATAAAAATAAGATGATTTCGGAAGTTATTAAACATCTAAATGATATAAACTTTAACTTTGAAGATACAGAAATGGATGTTTTAGGTAATGCTTATGAATATCTAATCGGTCAATTTGCAAGTAATGCAGGGAAAAAAGCAGGAGAGTTTTACACACCAGCTCAAGCTTCCAAACTTCTTGCAATGATAACTACAACAGGAAAAGATAAAATTAAATCAGCTTATGACCCAACTTGTGGATCAGGATCTCTTCTTTTAAAAGTTGCAAAATATACAAATGTAGCTAGTTTCTATGGACAAGAATTAAATACTACAACATATAACTTAGCTCGTATGAATATGATTCTTCATGGAGTTAAATTTAATGATTTTGAAATTAAACAAGGAAATACTTTAGAAGATCCTCAACATCTTGATAAAAGATTTGATATAGTTGTTGCAAATCCTCCATTCTCTCAAAAATGGAGTGCAGACGATAGCTTTTTATCTGATGAGAGATTTGCTTCTTATGGAAAATTAGCTCCAAGTTCTAAAGCTGACTTTGCTTTTATTCAACATATGATCTACCAATTAGACAACGATGGAACAATGGCTGTAATAGTTCCTCATGGAGTATTATTTAGAGGAGCAAGTGAGGGAGTAATAAGAAAATATTTATTAAAAGAAAAAAATTATATAGATGCAATCATTGGACTTCCTGCAAATATATTCTATGGAACATCAATCCCTACTTGTGTAATAGTTGTTAAGAAAAATAGAAAACTTGAAGATGATATTTTATTTATAGACGCTTCAAATGACTTTGAAAAAGCTAAAAATCAAAACTATTTAAGAGATGAAGACGTCCAAAAAATAGTTGAGACATATAGAGAAAGAAAAGATATAGAAAAATACTCTAAAAAAATATCAATGCAAGAAATAGAAGAAAATGATTATAACCTAAATATTCCAAGATACGTTGATACTTTTGAAGAGGAAGAAGAAATTAATCTTAATGAAGTTGTTGAAAAAATAGCAAAACTAGACGAAGAAATGAAAGAAATAGATAAGACTATAAAGGGATTTTGCGATGAACTTGGAATAAAAGCACCTGTAGATTTATAAAAAGGATAAGTGATAATATGAAAGATTTTAAAGATGTAGAAAATTTATATGAATATATTTTAAAATTGTCAACTTATGATATAAATGAGATGGTAGAAAATGCCAAATCTGATGATGAAAAGAAATTTTATCTAAAATTGGAAGAATGGAAAACTCAATTACTTCAACAAAAATTAATAACAAAAGGAGTATTTTAATGCCAAATTATGTGGTTTTTGCAGGAGTAAATGGAGCAGGAAAATCAACACTTTATAATACAATTACACCAACATTAGATTTAGGAGTTAGAATAAATACTGATGAAATTGTAAGAAATATAGGAGATTGGAGAAGTAACCAAGACCAAGTAAGAGCAGGGAAAATGGCTTTGAAACTTCGTAAAGAATGTGTTGAAAAAAATATATCTTTTAACCAAGAAACAACTCTTACTGGAAAAAATATTATAAAGGCTATTAAAGAGATTAAATCAAAAGGTTATACAATACATCTTTATTATGTTGGAGTTAATTCTCCTGAAATAGCAAAACAAAGGGTTAAAAATAGGGTTAAAAGAGGTGGACACGATATTCCTGAAGATGTAATTGAAAAAAGATATGTAGAAACTTTAGAAAATTTAAAGACTATATTGCTTTTAGCAGATTATGCTAAAATTTATGATAATTCAGAAAAATATGAGTTATGCTATACAAAATTGCCTTTGGAATATATAAAAGTTTGTGAAAAAACTCCCGAGTGGCTAGGCAAAATCTTAGAAGAAATAGGAATAGAGTAAAATAAAATCACTACCTTGTGTAAAATTACAAGATAGTGATTTTTTTTATACAAACATCTGTTGTAAAAGTCCTTTTTTAAATTTTTTTAATTCTTCAAGTTTAGAAGATAACTTTTCTATTTTGTCGTCAATAGAAGATAAGAAATCAGCTATTTTTTGTTGTTCTTCTAGGCAAGGGATTTTTATAAGAAAATCTTTAATAATAGGTAATCTTAAACTATCAACAGTTGCTTTTACAGTGTATGTCAAAGCGTGTTTTTTAAAGTTTTTTTGCAAGTAATAATAAAGATATTTACAAGAAATATTTATAAAATTACTAATTTTATAAACTCTTTGATGATAATCAAATTTACCATTTATGTAATGGTATACTTCTCCGATTTTTCCATCGCCTGGAATTAATATGGCTTCTCCATCATATGAAAATGTATCTATTTTTTCTATATTTTTTGATCTAACAAAAAATGGATAAATACCATCTTCTTTTTTATCTTCCAAATCTTTGTTTCCTGTTTGAATTTGTGAAATATTTCCTAATTTATTTTCTTTCCATTCAGGATAATATTTTCCATTTCTATCTTTAAATCTTAATTCTTGATTAAAGATTTTTTTCATTATACTTTTTTTATATTTTTCAAATAATTCTAATTTTTGACTTGTTAAATCTATTTGAACATCAACTGATGATAAAAAATCGGCTTATATTTAAAACAAATTATTACAATTAGATAATTATATTAATAAAGAATAGTTTAGAAAAAAGGATTTAGTAAGGTGTAAAATGAGGAAAATTAAACGGCGATTTTTTCTTGCTCTTTTAAAATGGGAAAAAAGACAGAAATTCTTTTCAAAATATTTAAATTCAATCCACCTCTCCCATTACTTCCAGTTGATAGATTTCTTAATTCTTCATATCTATTATCTAAATTATAATATAGAAACATTGGTTTAAAATAATTAAAATTTGGGAAAATAGAAGCTATGGATTGATTAGTACATAGTTCTATAAAATTTATAGCAACCGTACCTCTTGTTTTTCCTTGACCAGCTAAACCAATTAAAATACATTTTTCTGGAATTAATTTTGTACTTGAATTTTTTAATCCTAATTCTGTTATTCTTCCCTGTACATCATAAATGAATTTTAGGTTCAATTCTCCTGAGTTCATCCATTTTATATTACCATTCCAATATTCTTTTTTCAATGTGTTAGGCGTTCCACCAGCGGTTAAATTAGTTATATCTCCTATCTTTTTTTCTTCCCATTCTTTTTCAAATTCTTTGAATCTTAGTTTAGGTACTTTTTTCATAATATTCACCTTTAATTTATTATTCTTTATTAGATTTTATAATATTATTTAAAAGATTACAAATACTTTTTTCAAAAAATCAAAAATTATGGTATAATTGATGGAAATAAAGATACATTTTTTATTTTTTTCAGCAGTCTTAATAAAGATAACTTGAAAAGCAGAGAAAAATAGTTAATTTTTTATCGTCACTTAATGTTAAATATAAATTCACAATTTTATATAAAACTTGTTTTAAATGATTAAATAAATATCAAAAATAAAAAAAGTAGAGGTATCACTATGTTACAACCAAAATTAAGATTTCAAGAATTTATTAATGAATGGAAAAATCAAAAATTAAGTGCTATCAGCGAATTAACATCTAGTAAAAGAATTTTTTTATCAGAATATGTAAGTAAAGGAATTCCTTTTTATAGAGGAAAAGAAATATCAGAATTAAAAAAAGGAAAAAAAATTATAGATGTTTTATATATTTCAGAAAAAAAATATGAAGAAATCAGAAAAAAATATGGAGTTCCTCAAAAAAATGATATATTAATTACGGCAGTTGGTACTTTGGGAAATATTTATTTAATTTCAAATGAAAATAAATTCTATTTCAAAGACGGAAATTTGATATGGCTAAGAAATATAAAAATATCATCTGAGTATTTGGTGTATAATTTGGAATATAATAAAAAGCAAATTTTAGATAGTTCAATTGGTTCAACACAAAAAGCATTAACAATAGTAAATTTAAATAAGTTATCTTTAAATATTCCTAACTTAGAAGAGCAGGAAAAAATAGCCGATTTTTTATCATCAGTTGATGTTAAAATTAATTTAACAGAAAATAAGCTAGAACTATTAAAAGAATATAAAAAAGGGATAATGCAAAAAATTTTCAATCAAGAATTAAGATTTAAAGATAGTAATGGCAATGATTATCCTGAATGGGAAGAAAAGAAGTTAGGAGACATAACAAAATTTTCAAAAGGAAAATTAATTTCTAAAGAAGATATAACAGATACCGGAGTAGAATGTATTAGATATGGAGAGCTATATACAACTTATAATGAAGTAATCAATAAAGTTGTAAGTAAAACTAATTTAGATATATCTACATTAGTTTTAAGCGAAAAAAATGATATAATTATTCCCTGCTCTGGAGAAACTGCGATAGATATAGCTAAAGCTTCCTGTCTAACTAAATCAGGAGTAGCTTTAGGTGGTGATTTAAATATATTAAAACTAAATGAAAATGGAATCTTTTTATCTTACTATTTGAATAATAAAGCTAAATATCAAATAGTTTCATTGGCTCAAGGAGCTAGTGTAGTACATTTATATGAAGACCATTTAAAAAAACTAAAAATAAAAGTACCTATATTACAAGAACAACAAAAGATAGCTGATTTTTTATCTGCTATTGATTCCAAAATAGAAAAAATCTATGATGAATTAGAAAATCTGAAAGAGTTTAAAAAAGGATTGTTTCAGCAAATGTTTGTATAACATAAAAAAATATGATATAATGAGAGTGCTTTAAATAATTATTTTGTCAAGAAGTAATTGATTTAAAGGAGAATCATTGTAAATGTCAAGAGAAGATTCGTATTTGTTGAATAAATATCTTCAACATTTGGAATTTGTAAACTGGGTATTAAACATATATTGATATTAATCATGAGTTTATAACCTCCTTGATAAATGATATATGCTATTAATATTATAGCATAAGTTATTGAAAAAAGATTAGTAGCAGTTGTTTAGGGAAATAGACTATTTATTATTTAGGATGCTACTACCTGTAGAGAAAACTACATTAAAGTAAATAGTTTTTTGACCAAAGTTATCTAATTTAATTAGGTAACTTTTTTCATAAATAAGGGGAAATGTTTATTGAAAATGGAAGAGAAAGATATTTTAAAAAAATGGGAAGAAAAAAATAAATACTTTAAAGGATATGTTCACTTTGATTGTAAAAAAAATAGTTTTCAAAAAGGAATAAAAGAATATATAACGGATGAAAAAAATATAGTTAAACATAGCTTTTATCCTTTTATAAGTACAGAGATTAAATTTAAAAAATATAGAAAAAAAGTAAAAAATATTAAAATAAGAAAAATTAAATATTCAGCACATATGGATAGATTAATTTTTTCATATTATTCACATTTGTTAAATTACTATTACAATAGTTACGCTATAAAAAATAAAATTAATGAAAGTATCATTGCTTATAGAGATAATTTTTATGGAAAAAGTAATATAAATTTTGCAAATGATGTTTTTAAATATATGCTTGAAGTAAAAACATATTTTGTAATGATTGGAGATTTTAGTAACTTTTTTGAAAATTTAGATCATAATTATTTAAAAGATAAAATCTGTAAAGTTTTAACAGAAAAAAAATTAAAAGATGATTGGTATGTTATATTTAAAAATATAACAAATTATAGTTATTGTGAATTAGAGAATATTTTAAAAATAAAAAATATAACAAGAAAAGAATTAATGGAAAAAGATAGAATATTTACTCCAAAAGAATTTAGAAAATATAGAAAAAATGGAGAACTAAAGATTAAAATCAATGAAAATATAAATAAAAAATTAGGTATATTAAAAGGTATACCTCAAGGTTCAGCAATAAGTGCTGTTTTAGCCAATGTTTATATGATAGAGTTTGATAGAGATATAATAGAATACTTAAAAAAATATAATGGACGATATTATAGATATTCAGATGATTTTATAATTATAGTTCCTTTAGAAAATCTAGATATTCAAAAAATAAAAAATGAAATGCAAAAAAAAATCGAAGAATTAGTAAAAGAAACTAAATTAGATTTAAAAAAAGAAAAAACAAAAACTTTTATATATAATGGAGAAAAATTACAAGGTTCAGAAAATATAATAAATTATCTAGGATTTTCGTTTGATGGAGAAAATATCTATTTGAGAGATAAGACTTTAACAAAATTCTATCATAGAATGTATAAAAAAATAAAAACAATTAATAAGAATAAAGGAATTACTCAAAAAGGAAATATAATAAGTAAAAAAAT
>NZ_JADYTX010000030.1 GCF_021531475.1 Fusobacterium perfoetens
GTAAAATATAGATATATATTAAAAGAATGTGTTTTTTGTTCTTTTGCTAGAAATATAAAAAATAAACCAAAAAGGAGTAATTTTTGTGGAAAAAAATATTTTTATTGATAAATTATTTGAAAAAGCCTCTCTTAAAGGGATAGATGAGTTTGAAATCTATTTTTTATCAAATCTTAATACATCTATAAAAATCTATCAAGGGAAGATTGAAAACTTTTCTAACAACCAAAACCAAGGGATATCTTTTAGGGGAATGGTTGACGGAAAGATGGGATATTCCTATTCTGAGTCAATGGAAGATGAGGATATAGATTTTTTAATTAATGAGGTTATAGAAAATGCAAGTTGTATAGAATCTCTTGATAAGCAGTTCATTTATGGAGAGAAAGCTAACTATACTGATACTATAACTTATTCTTCTGCTATTGAAAATCTTGATACAGATTTAGTAAAAGATTTTCTGATTAAAATGGAAGAATATGCTCTTTCTATTGATGAGAGAGTTAAGAAAGTTAATTTTTGCTCTTTTGCTATGGGGAGTGGAGAAAAAATTATTAAAAACTCAAAAGGTTTAGAACTTCATTCAAAAGAAAATATCTGCTATACATATATAAGTGTAGTGGCTCAAGAAAACGGAGTTGTAAAAACTGGATCTCATTTTCAAATAGGTAGAGATTTTTCAAAATTTGACTACAAAACATTAAGTGAAGTTGCTGTAAAAAGAGCTTTAAATAAATCTGGAGCTATAACTCTTTCTGAAGTTCCTAAAACTTGTGTCATTGAAAATCTTGCTTTTTCATCTCTTCTTGGAGCTATGAGCAATATTTTTTCTGCTGAGGCAGTTCAAAAAAATATATCTAAACTAAAAGGAAAATTAAATGAAGCTGTTGCATCTTCTATTGTTACCTTAGTAGATGATCCATTTCTTAAAGATGGTCTAGCAAATTCATCTTTTGATGATGAGGGAGTTCCTACATCATATAAAGAGATAATTCAAGATGGTATTTTAAAAACTTATCTATATAATCTAAAGACAGCCTATAAAGATGGAGTTTCTTCAACAGGTAATGGAGTAAAAGGTAGCTATAAAGGAACTGTTGGTATCTCATCTTTTAATCTATATATAAAACCAAGTAGTAAATCTTTTGATAAGATGATAGAAAATATTAAAGAGGGAATATTTATCACTGACTTTGCTGGTCTTCACTCTGGACTTAATACTATTTCTGGAGATTTTTCTTTGGCTGGAGAGGGATTTTATATAAAAGACGGTAAGATCGATAGACCTTTAAATCAAATTACAATTTCTGGTAACTTTTTTGAACTTCTAAAAAATATTAAAGATATAGCTAATGATATTAAATTTTCTTTTTCATCAGTTGGTTCTCCATCAATTATGGTCGAGGGATTAAAAGTAGTAGCTGATTAATAAATTAATATAAAAAAATAATAATTTTATTAATAAAATCTTAAAAAATAGTACCTAGAACTAATAGAGAGCATTCAACTGATAAGGTTTGGTTTACAAAAAGTTTTTATAGTGAATCGATACTAAGTTACAAATATATAAATATAAAAATAAACTAGTTTGAAATATAAAATTATATAGAAATATATTTAAAATAATGTTATAATATCATAAGATTAGATATATTTTTATAAGCAAAATAAACATTAAATATGTTACGAGGATATAAATATGGAAAAAATTATAGATAACAATGGAATAGAATTAAAAAAAATTATATGTGATCTGCAAAATTCTTTTTCTTTTCCAGAAAATTTTCCAAATATAAATAAGAAAACATTAAAACATTACGATTTTAATGAAGTATGTGAATATACAATACAGTTCTTTGAAAATATTGATGATAATTTAGAGATTTTAATTAAATATTTAAAAAGTAATTTAAGCGAAGATATTAAATTTACATATAGATTTAAAACAGAAGAATCTTTTAAAATGAAATGGGAAAAATATCTAATTTTTGAAAAAAAATTTTATAAAGCATGTAATGATTTGTTAGGTGTAAGATTTATTGTAAAATGTAACGAAAGAGAATTAAAAGAAAAATTAAAGATTTTTTACAATGATGAAAATTGTAAAATAATTAATTTTTATGAAAATAATAAAAAAACGAATGATGATGGTTATAGAGGAATTCATATTTATTTTAGGTATAACAAAAATTCTTTTCCGATAGAATTTCAATTTTGGACAAGAAAAGATGCAATATTACATTTTTATACACATGAAATAATTTATAAAAGCACACAAGATAAAGAGTTTTGGAATTATTCTAAAAGATTGAGAGAATGGTTAGATACAATTCCAGAGTCTCCAGCTAATTTAGAAATAGATTATGTAAATTATTTATATGATATTTTTAATAAGGAAAAATAAGGAGGGATTAAGATGTCTAAAACTTATTTATTTGTAAGAGAAACAGGAATATCAGGAACTAAAATAGTAGAAACAACAAGAAAAGAAGCAATACAATATATAAAAAAAAATAGAGGAACAGCAGGAAAACAAATAGGAATTCTTGGTGGAAATGATTATAATACAGTAAAGTCTGTATATGGAGAATATGCTCCTTTTGAAAAAATATCTGATATATCAAAATTATAAAAAATAAACCAAATAAAAAAAGCTGAGTAAACATTTTTTTAAATGTTACTCAACTTTTTTTATTTATTATGCTCTTCTAAGAATTAGAAGTTGTAAGTCCATCCTACACAGAATTCTCCATAGTAGTCATCAGCTTTAGTAACATTTACTAAACCATCATATTTGTTGAAGTCATATCTATAGTATCCATCAACTGTTAAGTTTTGTGTTAAATCATAAGCTGCTGATAAAACTGCTACGTGTTTGTTATTTTCATATTCTTCATATTTTTTATCTTTGTTTAATTCTTTATGTTCTGATGCAAATTGATACCAATATTCAGCACCTAATCTGAAGTTATCTGTAGAATATAGATCTAACATTAATCTAACTTGGTGATCTGCAAAGTGTTCATCTCCAGATCCTAATTCTTCTTCTCCTTCAAAATAGTATCCTAAAGCAACTGGTCCATATTTAACAATAACTGGCATTGCTTCTAAGTACCAAGCGTCGCTTGATTTGTTATCATAGTTTACAAAAGCTGGTGTTGCCCATCCTGAAACTATTCCATAGTTATAAGACACTGGTATATAGAATTTTTCTATATCTTCTTCTGTTCTCCATTTTAATCCAACTGCAAAGTTTTCAAAATGTCTAGTAGCTGATAAGTCAACTCTATGTCCTGATGATTTCATTCCTGCACCAGTTGTATCATTATTTTCGTGATCATCTATTGAAGCTGACCAAGTTTTTCTTGCCATTAATTCAAATGTCCAATTATCTCCAATTGCTAATCCAACTGTATTTGCAAAATGAACATCCCCTATATCAGCTTGTCCTCTTCCGTTTGCATTTGAATCATTGTCTATTTCTAAAGATTGACCAATTGAAGTTACTCTTAACACTGGAGCTGCTTTTACTTCAACAACTTCTTCTACTACAGGTGCTTCTTCAACAACTGGAGCTGCTTCTGGCATAACTTCTTTTGCATAAGATACAGATGCTACTGATAATGCTGCTAATAATAATGCTAATTTTTTCATATAAATTTCCTCCTCTTCATTTCTAATTATTAATTAGTTTTAATAATATATATTGTATCACATTTTTTTCAAATGTAAATATTTTTTATATTTCCCTTAAAAGTTCTATAGTATTTTTTTCTCCTGCTTTTATAGCTGGAATAGTTCCCATAATTATTCCAACTACAAGTGATATAACAAGACTTATAAATGTATCTCCAATGCTAAAAATAGGATATATATTTATAATCTTTCCAACAAATACCGAAAATATTATTCCTAAGATAAGTCCTACAATAGAACCTATAAAAGATATAATCACTCCTTCTGTTATAAACATAATAACCATATCTTTTGAATTCATTCCCATAGCTCTTAAGATTCCCATATGACCTGTTCTAGCTCTAATATTTGAACCTATAAGATTCATTATTCCAAGTCCACCTATTCCTAGAGAGATCACAGATAAGATTCCTAAAGTCATAGAAACAATATTTTTTATTTTTTCTACTCTTTTATAAACTTCTGGTGTCTCCAAAATTTGAATATCACCATAAAGACCTCTGTCTTGCCTAAATTTATTAAGAATAATTGGAATATACTCCTCTGCATCTTCCCCTTTTTCAAATGAGATAACTATTTCAGAAAAATTTCTTTCTCCAAATATTCTCTCATATGTATCTTGAGAAAGGATAATTCTATTCCCTTTTCTCATAAGTTCCAAAGGATTTTTTTCTTCATACAACCCTTTTATTAAAAACCTGTCCCTATAGGTTCCTATAGAAAGTTCTAATGTATCTCCTACTTTTGCATTTTCAAATTGATTTTTATCAACAATTACTTCTCTATCATTTAGATGTGGTAAATCTAATATATCAAAAACTCTCTCTGGATAACCAATATAAATATTGTCATCTGTATAACTTCTTGCTTTTGGAAATAGTGCGTATTCAACAAAAGGATAATTTTCAAGTATTCTTATATCCCTTTGATTAAAACTATTTCCCCCTATCATTATTCTATTATCTCCAATAGCTGAAAGATTTGTATTTATAATATTTTCCCCACCAGCTCCCAAAGATAATGTCATTATAAGAGAGATTATTCCGCATAAAACCCCTAAGAAAGGAAAAATAGCTCTTTTTATATTCCCCAAAAGCATTTTATAAGCTAACCAAAAAGTCATATTATTCCACAACCTTTACTTTATCTCCGTTTTTTATCTTAAATGGATTTACTACTACTTTAGTTCCAACAGGTAAATCTAAGATTTCATAAGAGCTTGTCGTTCTTCCTCCAACTTTAACCTCTTGTTTTCTAGCAACTCCATTTTCTACAACATATACATAATATGTTCCGTCAGATTCCATTACAGAGAATGAATCTACTACAGGAACATTTGTTTTTACCTTACCAGCAATCTCTACATCTGTTACGAAACCTGGTCTTAAATCATTTTCTCCCTTAACAGAAATTTCTACATCAACAACTTTATCCTTTCCACTTCTAACATCTCTAGCAGCAGAAGAGATTCTTTCTACAGTACCTAAATACTCTTTATTTCCATCTAACTCTCTTGATATTATTTTTGCCTCTTGACCTTTTTCTATAGTATTAGCTTGATATAAAGGGACTTCTACATTTATTCTGCTTCCTCCTTTAGTAGAAATAGCTAAAAGTCTTTCTCCCTCTCTTGTTATAGCTCCTTCAACTACATCAAGTTTTACTACAACACCATCTATTGGAGCTTTTAATGGAGCTTTTAATTGTTCCTCTCTTTTTCTTAAAGTTTCCTCTTGAAGCTTTAACTTTTCAAGTTGAGATCTAAGTTTTGCTTCTTCTATATTTAGCTCTCTTTTTAAACTTTCATATCCAACTACCATAAGGTTATATTTATCTCTATTTAATCCTAATTCAACTTTTAAATTATCATAGGCTTGTTGTCTTTTTTCAGCTTCAATAGATGAAACCCCATCTTTTTTTAGAAGTTCAGCAAAGACTTTTGCTTCTCTTTCAAGTGTAGGAAGTTTTTTAGCATCTGCATTTATAGCTTCTTCTAACTCTTTTATCTCTAATTCTCTTTTATCAAGTTCTAATTTTAATGTTCCTGATTCTAAGTCTGCTACTTGAAGATTAATATCTTTCAAATCAAGAGCATTCATTTTTATAGCTTTTTCATTTTCAAGGATACTTTTGTTACTGAATACTAAAAGATCTGTTCCTTTAGATACTTCCTCTCCCTCTTTTATTAAAACTCTTTCTACAACAGCAGGAGCTTCGATATATACAGGAACTAACTCTCCAGGAACTACTGTCCCAGAATATAAACTTGAATCAGCTAGTCTTCCAATAGCTACTTCTGTTACTTTAACAGGAGTTTTTCTTCCTATACCACTTTTAAAAATAAATATTCCTGCTACAGCTATGACTGCCACAGCACCTATTATTTTTTTATTCATAACTTCTCCCTTTATTATCTATATAAGTTTTCTAATTGAATTACAGCCAAAACTAATTTTCTTTGAATTGCATAATATTCTTCTTGAGCTTGTCTATAAGCATTTACAGAGTTTAAATAATCATATGTAGTAATAAGTTGATTTTCATATCTCATACTATCTATGTTCATATTTTCTCTAAGAAGATCTACTTTCTTTTGGTTAGCATTTGCTTGACCATATAATGAATCTATTTCATTGATTTTATTTTCAATATCAAGTTGAATTTCTTTTACATTTTCATCGTGCATTAATTGAGCTTTTTTAAGTTCATATTTCTTTTGGTTAACAGAATCTAAAGTTCCTCCCCAAGCAAAATAATATCTAAATCCTACTTCTAATAAGTTTTCATCTGTAGGATCTGAATATTCTCTCTTATCTTTATCCCATTCTTTAAAAGTATAAGTATCTTTTAAATAGAAAGTAGGATATAAATCAGCTTTTGCTATTTTAAGATCATATTCAGCATTTTTTAATTTTAATTTTTCAGCTTGAACTAAATGAGTATTATCTATATTTCTATCAGCATATTTTGAAGCATCAGCTCTATCTCCAAGATATTCTCCTGCTAATATATCCTTACCTGTTATCTTAGTATCAAGTGGTAGATTTAATATTCTATTTAAGTCCCCTGTTCTTTGTTTTTCAAGTCTTGCATTTTCTAAGTTAAGACTTCTATATCTTTCAATATCAGCTTCTACTTTTAAAAGCTCAGATTTTGGAACTATTTTTCCACCTTTGTAAAGCCCTTGTAATCTTCCTTTTTGTTTATCCATTGCTTTTACAGCATTATTTATTATTTCAGATTGTTTTTGATAATTTAATATATCGAAATAAGCTCCTACTGCCTTTTCTACAGCTCTATTTTCAGCAAATATTTCTTCTTTGTAAGCAAGTTCTAAGTTATTTTTAGCTTTTCTATATGAGTTTAGATTTTTTCCACCCATAAATAAAGGTACTCCCATTTCTAATTTTCTAATACCTATTCCCTCTTCTTTTATATGGTTCCAGTTTTCTTCTTGAGATAAATTAACAGGTGGTAATATTAGATTTTTTAAAGCTTTGTTTTTACCTTTCTTTTGGATTTCTGTATTCATTCCTTGAATTTTTATCTCAGAACTTTCTACTTTTGCTCTTGATATAACTTCATCTAACTCAAGCTCTACCGAATAACTTATTCCAAATAGACTTAAATAAGCCACTGGAAGAATTAATTTTTGTAACTTCATCATTTGCCCCCTCGATCTCTACTAAGATAATATCTTCATTGTTTAATATTTTTTTTGGATTTTCATAAGCTAATTCTTTTACTCTACTCTCTCCAACCAATTTTTCTAACTCATCAAAATAAATTTGTAATTCATAATTTCTAAATTCAGTATTATGAACATCTGTTGCTACTACCTTTACATATCCTTCTATCAAAAAATGTTTCATCTTTGGAGTTAAACTTTTAACAGTTTTAATATTCATCTGAAAAATTACTCCCATATTATATAACTCTATAAACTCATTAAATTTTATAAAAGGATAACGTTCTATATGAGCTAATATTGGTTTATAACCCAAATCAATTAATTTTTGTAAAAAACCTTTATAAAGAGAAAATATGAATCCTCTTCTTAATTCAACCAAAACATATTTACTATTGTTTATAGTATTTACATTTTCTACCTTTGAAAGTACATCTCCAAAAAGAGCTACTTCATTTCCCTTATAAATTCTTATCTTTATTCCTTGCTTTTTTATTTCATCCTCTAAAATTTCAAAATTTTTATTATAATCTTTATTCTCATATCTACCTAAGTAGAAATGACTTGAACAAACTATATCTGTAATTCCTAGTTTTTCAGCTTGTCTTAATAAAGTAATACTCTCTTCAATATTTTTAGCTCCATCATCTACACCAAATAATATATGTGAATGAATATCTATTATACTTTGTTCCATTATCTTCTTCTTTTTATATCACCAGACAGATGTCTAGTATATTCTTCTTTTAATCTATATATAAAAGCTTCTAATTTATTTTTTGGTTTTTTATGAACTTTTCTTTTTTTCTTATTTCCATTATCATCATTGTAATATTCTTCATAATATGAATAGTAATTAGTATAATATCCATAGTTTCCATAAGACATAGCTTTTTTCTCAACACCATTTACTATAAATCCATAGATATTAGCTCCTGCATTATCTAGCATCTCCTTAGTAAATTTTAATTCTCTTTCTGCTACTTGATCATAACCTACAACTACTACAACTCCATCAACGTCTCTTGAAAGAATTGCTGCATCAGAAGCTACTGCTAAAGGAGGAGTATCAAGGATAATTGTATCATACTCATCTTTTATACTTCCAATAATATCTTTCATTTTATCTCTTAAAAAAAGTTCTGTTACATTATTTTTCATATTTTTTGTTGGTAAAAGATCTAGATTAGGCAAAACATCTTTCATTATTAAATCTTTTACTGGTTCATCATGAGTCAATGCACACTCTAATCCTTTTTCTATTTTTATACCAAAACTTTCATGAGCTCTAGGTCTTCTAATATCACAGTCTATTATTAACGTTTTTCTTCCAGCTATAGCAAGTGATGCTGCGTAGTTAGAAGCCACTGTAGATTTTCCTTCTGCTGGAATAGAACTAGTAAAAAGTAATGTTTTTCCATCATGTTTCTCTCTTAAAAAAGCTAAGTTTGTTCTCAAAGTTCTGAAAGCTTCTGTTATTTCAGGTCTTTCATCAGTAACAAAAAATATTCCTCTCTTACTCATCTACCTCTTCCTTTCCTTCATTCATTGATACTTCTGGTATCATTCCAAGCATTTCTACTCCTAATATTTTTTCTATATCAGAAGATTTTCTTAATTTTTTATGTAGCGCTTCTATTAAGAAAGCCATTGCTACACCTAAACATCCTCCTAGTATAATAGAAGCAAGAAGAATTATTGCTCTTTTTTTAGGTAATGGTTGCATTGGCTCTTGTGCTCTTTCTACTACTGCTACATTTCTTATTCTCATTACTTGACTAACTTTTTGAATAAATTCATTAGCTACTTCATTAGTAACAGCTTCTGCAAGTTTTGAATCTCCACAAGTATATGAAAGTTTAATAAGCTCTGTATCTTTTACTACTGAAATGTTTATTGCTTTTGATAATTCTTGAATATTTTCTGGTAAATCATATTTTGTTATCACTCTTCTTAAGATATCTCTACTTTTTGCTATCTCTGAGTAAGTAACAACCAATTTTTGATTCATTGAAATCTCACTATTATCTAATCCTGTAGCTTGCATTCCACTAGAGACCATAAGTGTTGTATCAGCACGATATACTGAAGGTCTTGTAGATGCTACAAAAAATCCAAGCATAACAACTGGGATAGTAACCAATACTATTACTTTCCAACGTCTGATTAGCATAAATAAAAGATCAGCTAAGTCTATCTCATCTTCCTCATAATAATCATCATAATCTTCATATTTTCTTCTTTCCATAACAACTCCTTCACACTAGTATAATTTATCAATTTATTATATATTTTTGGTACAGTAAAGTCAATCTATTTTTATATATTTTTCTAATAAAAATATAGAAATAGCTATCAAAAACTAAAAATAATTATTCATTAATTTTTATACACTTTCCTATAAAATCTATTAAGTTTTTTAAAGATTGACTCTCCTTATTAAATTTATCGTAACATTTCGATATAAAGGCAGGTGCTGTTCCTCTAAGTGGATTTTGAGTAGCTGCCACCATCATAAAAGTGCTTTTTTGTTCATTTGTTATTTCACAATCTTTCATCTCTTTTACAACTGGCACAACATCATTTCTTATATAAGTTACAACTCCTTGACAATTCAAAGCATCCAATAAAAGTGTTTCTGTCATTCCATCATCTTTGTTATTTGGTGTAATAAAATAATCAAATTCCAAATTCTCAGATTCTTCTTTTAACTCTTTTATAGAATCTTCTATAGCTTTTTTAGTTCTTTCATAACCTGTCTCAGTTCCCTCTTTATAATCTGCATCCATTATATATATAATCCTTGTTAAATCTGAAAAAAACCGATTATTCGATAACTCTTTAGTATAGTTCACTAAATTTCTTTCACCTTTTAAATCAGCAATTTCAATAGAAATATTATCAATTTTTGTAAAATTTGTCATAATATCTTTTATATTTTTCATTGATAAATTTCCATTTTCTTTTAACTCTTCTGAAATTTTTATTTTAAACTCTTTTTCTAAAATTTTATACAATAAGAAAATTTCTGTACTTCCCTCACAAATAAATAATATTTTTTCCATTATCTTATCTCCCATCCATTTTTGATAGAAATAATAGCTTCTTCTTTAGAATAGTAAACTTGTTTTAACTTATTTTTTACTTTTTGATATCTGTATAGAGAAACGTCCTCATCTATTTTTTGAATTTCTTTATAGAAAACTTTTAAAAATTCTTTTGAATGAGAAGTTATAAATAGCTGAATATTTTTTTCATTAGCTATTTCTATTAAAGCAAAGCAAAATTTTTCATAGTTTAAATAGTGAATCCCTGTTTCTATTTCATCTATAAATAAAAATTTTACATCATCTAATACTATATTAGATATTATACTAACAATTGATAGTAACCCATTACCAAAAGATGATAGAGGTAACATTCTTACTATATTTTTTTTACTTAATTGAACTTCCTCTCCATCGGAAAAAATATCATCTATCTCAGGTTCAAAACGATTTATTAACTCCAATATTTTATTTTTTTTCTTATTCTCTATTATAGCTTTTACTTTCTTAGCAATTTCCATACTATTTTTTGCATAGGGAGAAAGCCAAGATTTATTATTTTTAGAAAATTTTTCTAACTCTAAAATTTCTGTGTCAGAAAAATCTAATGTAACGTCTGTACTATTAATTTTAGAATTTATACGATAATTTAGATCTAAATAGTAATCTATATCTGATATGGTCTTATTTTCTACTTTTTTGACTATATTAAACAAAAACTTTTCTCCTTGACTTAATACAGGAGTATTTTTATTAATAAAATCTTGATTAGTTGCTCCATTGAGATTATTATTTTCATATTTTTTATTTTCATCAATTTTTATTATAGTTTTTATTTTATCATTTAAAACAAATCTTATACTTTTAGTTAAATCAGCATTATATATAAAATTATGGACATTTTCTTTTTTTACTATTATTCCTCTATAATTAGCTATTGTTATGATATCTACATTGTAAGGTATTATAAAGGAACAAAACAAAGCCTCCAATAAAGTTGTCTTACAACTGCTATTGTCACCAACAAATATATTATATTTTTTTAAATTATTAACTTCTAATTTTTCTATTCCTCTATAATTTTCAATTAATATTTTTTCAATCATACCATATCCCTCTTTCTTGATTTATATTGATTAAAGTATATAATAAAAAGATAAAAAAATCAAATTATTAGTTGTTAAATAAAATATACTTATAATTTCATCTATAATATTTATAAGTTTAATAAAGTATTTTATAATTGCTTAAATAAACACTAAAATCTCCTGTGTCTTAGAAAAATTTTAGTCACCCCTTAATTCTTTAAAAAATATTTGTTTAGCTCCTTTTTTAATAAAAATATATAAATAGCTATCAAATTAAAAAGATAGCTATTCTATATTTCTAATAAATAATTAATACTTTCTCCATACCATTTTATTTACTATTCCTGTATAACTTTGGATTATCTTTACAACTTTATCAGAAACATTTTCATCTACATAATCTGGAACTGGGATTCCTAAATCATTTTCTTTATTCATATTTACTGCTAATTCTACTGCTTGAACCAATCCATTATCTTCTATTCCAGCTAATACAAAGCATGCTTTATCCAATGCTTCTGGTCTTTCTGTTGATGTTCTTATGCAGATTGCTGGGAATGATTTTCCTATTGAAGTAAAGAATGATGATTCTTCTGGTAAAGTTCCACTATCAGATATTACTGCAAAAGCATTCATTTGAAGACAGTTATAATCATGAAATCCTAATGGTTCATGTTGAATTACACGAGGATCTAACTTAAATCCTGTTTGTTCTATTCTTTTTTTACTTCTTGGATGACAAGAATATAAAATTGGCATATCATATTTTTCTGCTATTGTATTTATAGCATTAAATAATGATAAGAAATTCTTTTCAGTATCAATATTTTCTTCTCTATGAGCTGATAAAAGAATATATTTTCCTTTTTCAAGCCCTAATCTTTCATGAATATTTGAAGCTTCTATTTTAGCCAAGTTATTGTGTAATACTTCTGCCATTGGAGAACCTGTTACATAAGTTCTTTCTTTTGGAAGACCACAATCAGCTAAATATCTTCTTGCATGTTCTGAGTAAGCCATATTTACATCAGAAATAATATCTACTATTCTTCTGTTTGTTTCTTCTGGTAAACATTCATCTTTACACCTATTTCCTGCTTCCATATGGAAAATAGGAATATGTAATCTTTTTGCTCCTATAACTGATAAGCAAGAGTTTGTATCACCAAGAACTAATACTGCATCTGGTTTTATTTCTGCCATAATTTGATAAGATTTAGCAATGATGTTTCCCATTGTTTCTCCTAAATCTTTACCAACAGCTTCCATATAGATATCTGGATCTTCTAATTCTAAATCATGAAAGAATACTCCATTTAAGTTATAATCATAATTTTGCCCTGTATGTGCTAGTAAACAATCAAAATATTTTCTACATTTTTTTATTACTGCTGCAAGACGAATAATTTCAGGTCTTGTTCCTACAATAATTAAAAGTTTTAATTTACCATTATTTTTAAATGAAACTAAATTTTCCATTATTTTCTCCCCTTAAATTTTATATTGTTGTAATGCTATTACCTCTCCTGAATCTACTTTCATTCCTTTAGGTAGATGATTCTCACCTTTTACAATAGCTCCAGGTGCTAAATGACAACCTTCTTCTAATGTACAATCATGATCAAGTATCGCTCCAATATTTATAATACAAGCTTTTTTCAATTTAGTATTTGTATTTACAATTGCATAAGGCATAATTACACAACCAGCAGAAATCTCTGCTGTAGGACTTACATATGCCAATGGATGAATAATTTTAGCAAGTTTAATTCCTGCTTTTTCTATTTTATCCTCCCATTCAATACGTCCTAAATTATTTCCAAAAGCTGGATACATCTCGACATTAGAATCTTTAAAAGATAGATATTCACTACATTTTCCAATTACTTTTTCATCTTTTGAGTTATCATCTAAGAAAAATATGTCTGAATACTTTCCAGTTTGACTAGCAATATCAGCTACTACTTTTCCATGACCACCAGCACCTAAAATTATTAATTTCATAACTATACCTCTTCAAAGAATGTATCTGGTTTATTTGGATCAAAAGATTCATTTGCCCACATTACTGTTACTAAGTTTTCTGTTTCGCTTAGATTAATAATATTATGAGTATATCCTGGTAACATATGTATCGCTTCTATTTTATCTCCCGAAACTTCAAACTCTATTACTTCATCAGTTCCTATTTTTCTTTCTTGAATTAGTCCATGACCTGCTACAACTATGAAAAATTCCCATTTTGTATTATGCCAATGTTGACCTTTTGTTATTCCTGGCTTACTAATATTTATTGAAACTTGTCCACATTTTTCTGATTTTAAAAGCTCTGTAAAACTTCCTCTTCCATCAACATTCATTTTTAAAGGAAAAGCAACTTTTTCTTTTGGCAAATATGAAAGATATGTTGAGTAAAATTTTTTAGCAAAAGAATTATTAGGAATTTCTGGAACAACTAAAGTTTTTGATTGATTATTAAAAGAATATAGTAAATCAACTATCTCTCCTAAAGTTACTTGATGAGTAGTTGGAACAAAACAATATTTTCCATCTTGTTTCTCTACTGTATTTAATTCATCAAATTCACAATGATGTTCTTTTCCTTCTAAAGCATCTAACATCTCTTCAACTAAATCATCTATATATAGAAGTTCTAACTTTGTATTTCTATCATTTACTTGAATAGGTAAATCATTTGCTATATTATTACAAAAAGTTGCAACAGCTGAGTTATAATTTGGTCTACACCATTTACCAAAAAGGTTGGGGAAACGATAAATTAAAACTTTTGCACCTGTTTCTTTAGAATAATTAAAAAATAGTTCTTCTCCAGCAAGTTTTGATTTTCCATAGTCAGATTCTCCATAACGTCCAATAAGTGTCGCTTGAATAGATGAAGAAAGCATTACTGGACAGTTATTTTGATATTTTTTAAGAGTTTCTAATAAAGTTGATGCAAATCCAAAATTTCCTTCCATAAATTCAGATTGATCTTTTGGACGATTAACACCAGCTAAATTAAATACAAAATCTGCTTCTTTACAAAATTTATCTAAAAGATTTGGATCAGTATCAATATCATACTCAAATATCTCATCTATTTTTAAATCTCTAGTTCTATTCTTACCATCTTTGATATTTTTTAGATTTTCAACAAGATTCTTTCCAACAAAACCTTTAGCTCCTGTTATTAATATTTTCATATCATCACTCTCTTATCTTTTATTTTGTTTCCAAGCTTCAAGCTCTTCTCTAATATATGCAAGAGAAAGCAACTTTTCTTTTACTTGCTCAACATCTAAAAGTTCTGTATTACTTGAATTAAATTCTGTTAAAGTATTACGTTTTTTATCTCCATCTTTAAAGTATTTATCATAGTTTAAATCACGTTTATCACAAGGCACACGATAGAAATCTCCCATATCTATTGCGTTTGCACATTCTTCATTAGTTAAAAGTGTTTCATACATTTTTTCTCCATGACGAATACCTATTACTTTTATCTCGTGTTCTGGAGCAAATAATCCTGTAACAGCTTTTGCTAAAACTTCAATTGTACAAGCTGGAGCTTTTTGAACTAATATATCTCCACTTGCTCCGTTTTCAAAAGCAAATAAAACTAAGTCTACTGCTTCATCAAGACTCATTATAAATCTTGTCATTGATGGTTCTGTTATAGTTATTGGATTTCCTGCTTTTATTTGTTCTATCCATAAAGGAATTACACTTCCTCTTGAACACATAACATTCCCATATCTTGTACAACAAATTTTTGTTTCTTCTGGTCTAACTGTTCTTGATTTTGCAACTATTACTTTTTCCATCATTGCCTTTGATGTTCCCATTGCATTAACTGGATAAGCAGCTTTATCTGTTGAAAGACACACAATGTTTTTTACTCCCATTTCAATAGCAGCAGTTAATACATTTTCTGTTCCAAGAACATTAGTTTTAACAGCTTCTACTGGGAAAAATTCACAAGATGGAACTTGTTTTAAAGCTGCAGCATGGAATATATAGTCAACCCCATGCATAGCATTTTTAACAGATTGAATATCTCTAACATTTCCTATATAGAATTTAATTTTATCAGCAACTTCAGGCATTTTAGCTTGAAATTCATGACGCATATCATCTTGTTTTTTCTCATCTCTAGAAAAGATACGAATTTCTCCAATATCTGTTCTAAGAAATCTATTAAGTACAGCATTACCAAAAGAACCTGTACCACCAGTAATTAATAAAGTTTTACCTACAAATGAACTCATTTTTTTCTCCTTTTTCCAATATAAACTTTAAAAATTTTATTTTATCACTTTTTTTATATAATTAAAACATATACCAATTTTATTTTTTAATGTATACTTCATTTTATTTAATATATATTCATTCGAATTCTCAAAATTATCTAATAGATCTCTCTCTGGTGGTCTTGTACAACATTTACCCAAATTAATATTTGTACTTAATGCTTCTTCTAATTTTCTTTCATTATACCAAATTTCATTTTTTATGCCTTCAAATATTTTAGCACCTTTAATTGTATTTACCATAAGAAGAGAAACACCTTTTTTATAACGTAATCTTGAAATTTCTTTTATATTAACTCCAGCAAAATCTCCTATTGTTAAATCCCCTCTTCTAGGTATAGAAGAAAATTTACATTTGTAACAACTCTCTCTATAAATTGCCTCATGAAAAAAGGCAGACATATACCTATTATTCAATGCACTCTGATATTTTACTTTACCACTTTTATACACATATTTTAATAAATAATGATTAGTGAGTGTAAATTTATCTTTCGATCGAAATTTAATATCTACTATTTCGTCATTTTTTTTCTCTTGTTTTTTTATTTCTTCATTAAATAATTTAAAAGATCCAACCCCATGACACACTAAATCAACAGTGACAAGATTACTATATTTCTTTTGTAAATATGAATTTATTCCAGCTATTTGGCATGGACAACCAATAAATAATACCTCTTTTCCGCATTGAAGATCTTCTTTTACTTGCGTATAAATATTTCCAACTATACTTTGAAAATATTTAGAACCATGTACTTTATTTAATTGCTCCATTTTTTCTATTCTGGAAAATTTTATTGATAAGTTTTTTTGTGTTTCACTTGCATAAACCACTCCTCTTTTATTTTCAATAACAAATCTTGCTATCTCATAAAACATCCCTCCAGAACTTGAAACTTTTAATACATTATCTTTAAGAGATTGCGCACAAAATACTTTTAAAAAAGTATTTTTTTCGTCACTATCCTTTTTATTAATTGGGCAATTTATTTGACATTTGTAACATTTTATACATTTAGATTCATTTATTTTTGGATATAAAAACCCTCTTTCATCCTCAAACATCTCAATACAACTCACAGGACATATATTAGCACAAACAAAACATCCTGTACATAGTTCACTACTACAAATCTCCATTACTATACTCCCTTGCTATATTTTGAATATACTTTTGTGATTTTTTTTGAACCTTCTCAATAAACTCTTGTGACTTTATAAAATCTATTGAAAATATATTATTTTTATCAATTTCTATATTGATATCTATAAATCTGTTCTCCAACCCACAGCATTCTAATAAATCTGTAATTCTTGAAGATTGACTAGAAGAGTGTTGATAATTTCTACTAATTATATAAAAATTTTTTTCAAAAATAATAGAAAATAAAAGTGCATGAAAAGAATCTGTAATAACTAATTCTGCATTTTTTATATATTTTATAAACTCAATAGGCCCGCCCGATTTCATAACTTTATCGGTTCCCTCAAAGCTATTATATCCAAAACATATGCATTTAAGTTTTGTTATATTGCACAATTTTTCTATAAACTTTTTACCATTTTCTGTTGGTTTATCAATAAAAAATAAACAAATATATTTTTCATTATTACTTTCAGACAAGCCAATTAATTCATCCCAATATTTTTTATTAATTTGCAAAACAGGATCATTCAACACATCACATGACTTCCCTATTAAATCTTTAATAATTTTTTCACCTGTTTTTTCTCTTATTGACAAGCAATTATATTCTTGTAAATTTTTAATTAATTCTTTTTTATTATAACTAGGTATAATATTAACCCCGAAACTCGGAGCATATGCAACTCTCTTATGTTTTGGAGCAAATTTTAAAAAATAATCTTCCTCTAATATCGGCCATGATCCAGGCCATATTTGATCGCTTCCTGATATAAAAAAATAATATTCTGATGATTTTGCACACTTTTTTAATTTTCTATGATTTAAAAATACTTGAGATATATATTCTTTTTTAAATGACTTCATCATATTTAAACTTTCCTCTGAGAGAGTCTTGTATTTTGTAGACTGTTTCGCATTATTATACAAGCCATATATAAATTTAATTTTATTAGGATTTTTTATCAATTTTATAAAAAATTTAACTCTTCTTTTAACTGCATAATATACCCTTTCAAGTCCTCTATCAGCTATATTAACTAACACAATATCATATCCATTTTCTTTAAAAATTTTTTGTGTTGCATAACATTGCAACATAGAACCATAATTTCCAAAGCTATATGTCAATTGTCCTACTTTTTTACTTTTAAAATTTTTCATACATAACTCCCTTATTTTGATAATAAAAATATATTCTAAGTAACATTAAAACAAATTCTGTCGTAGACCGTAAAATCGCAATATTAATCAATGTAAATTTATTTATACTTAATAAAACAATCAAAACACCCATATGAAATACTGCAGCTATAAGTGTAGATATTGTAACATATTTTTCTTTATTGATTGGACCTAAAACCGGAAATCCTAATACTTGAGCTGGATACGTAAAAACTAAAACAGGTAACATTATTCTAAAAATATTTATAGAAATCTCATATCCAACACCCGCAACTATATTTATAAAAAATGGTGCTCCAAAATAACAAACTGTTACTCCTACCAATATAACAGGAACTATATATACAAGTGCATTCTTTATAAGTTTAACATTTCTAGATTTGACCATTCTAGGATATAAACTTGATGTAATCGGCTCATACAACGATATTACTAATGTAATTAATTGAAACGCAACTCCCCAATAAGCGATATCTGATTCAGAGAAAGATGCAAATCCCATAAATAATATATTTGCAAATGTAAACGCTGTGGAAGCAAATGTCGATATAAAAAAAATAAAAGATTCTTTAATTTCTTCAACAGAGTCTTGTATATAAGTTTTTGTAAATGATATATCAAATTTCTTTTTTAAATGTATCCACGTAAAAACTATTGATGTAGCGTTTCCAACACCATTAAAAATAGGAATCCAAATTAGTTGGTCCGGTCCTTTGACTACTAAAATTGTTAATATTGTCGTAATTGCTTTAGATAAGCAATATCTTATAGTTATCCCTTTCATTTCTTCTAATCCCCGATATATAAAATCTGGTAAAAATACTAATATCACTGTTGAAATATAATAAGCAATTAAAACAATTTTATTTTCTCTTAAAATTGGTACAAATGATAGAAATAAACTTACAAAAATTCCACTAATAATACCGAGTATTATTTTGGCTTTTATTACTGATGTATATATTCTCCTAACTTTTTTTATGTCATTTCTATTAATGGAAATTTTTCTTGTGGCAGAAAAATTAAATCCGAAATCAATAATCATACTAATATAATTTACAATTGAAGTCATATAAGTAATAATTCCATAATATTCCGACATCAAAACACGAGTTAAATATGGAAACAATAACAACGGAAATAAGTATCTCGCAAATGTCATTAAATATAACATTATACTATTTTTCAGCACTATATTCTCATCATTATCTTTATTTAATACCATTACTGCACTGCTCCCTTCTCATTTTACTTTTTTCTATAATCTTAATCATTATAATCATTGGTAATATAGTTCCTAATATAACGACTAATACAATCTTTATATAGTACATTGTAATTGCCATCGAGCAATATACAGATAAAAGTAAATACACCCCTTTTTTTAAAGTAACTTTTGATTTTTGAGCTACTAGTCCTGCTTTATAAGTAATTTTTGTAAAAAAGAAAGAATATATTGGTGACAAAAAAAATCCAAAATACGTATAAGCAGTTCCTATTGTTGTAGGTATTTGACCATAACTATTGTTAATAATATTAAACTCTTTTTGATATGAAATTTTTTCCAATCCAAATAAAGTATTTCCAAATGGAATTGATTCTAAAAAATCATATAAAAAATATGTTACTCTACTTTCTAATGACAATTCCATCCTAATATTTGCTGCTGTATTCGCTATACTTGAAAAATAAGACCCTACATAACTAGAAAGATAACTCCATATTCCAACTTCTAATCTTGATAATATAACAGCTCTTATAAAAAAATATGTTATCACCACTACTATAAATATAATTGAAATTACAAAAAATCTATCTTCTTTCTTGTATATAATACACGTTAATAACATCAGTATAATCGCATAGACAATTCCTCTTGCTATTGTACCATCTATTATAATTATACTAACAGATGATAATACTAAACAAAAAATATAACCTGAATTCCTTTTATTCTTTTTATGAATCTCCATTATTAAATGTAATGGCAATATAAAACGGATTATTTTAGTTAAGTAATTATGTAAAACTAAAACAAATTTTGAAATAAAGCTTGTTGCATAAATATCAATTACAGCAGACATCTCATTGTTACTAAACTTTACATTAGTTATTTCCAAAATGTTCATATAAAATTTACTACACTGTGGAACGATTATAAAAGTACCTACAAAAATCAGTAATAACATTAGCACGAGTATTCGCATTTTTTGAATATTATATGCTTGTTTTTCTTCTATATATTTTAATTTTTTTATTATTTTTTTCTGTTTGCTACTACATATATTTAAAGCAATAAATATAAAAAACATTTCATAGACTGATAACCATATAGCTTTATTCATTATATCTGATAAAGATACTCCAAATTCATTTTTATATCTTCCTAATGTATAAAATAATGGGAATATCACATTCCTAAAAAAAAGTAAAAAATACAATATTGTAACTCCAAAATTATCTGGTATACATTTACAAAACATTTCTATAGATAACAGCGTAAAAACTCCAAATGATAATGGTAATATAAAAATAAATTCATATCCCTCATATCCATCATATAAAAAAACAATATATAGTGATATCAAACATGATATAAATGTTATGAATAAATTAAAGCATACTTTATACTTCATTTTGGTTTCTCCTAATCAATTCTTCATATATATCTATATATTCCTTTCCCATTTGTTCCTTAGAATATTTTTTCCTAGCAATATCTGAAACTTTTTTTCTATCAATATATCTATTTAACCATTTTTTTATTTCTATTTCTAATAAATCTATATCACCAAAATTGACAAAAGATGAAAACTCTTTTAATGCTATTTCTTCTGGTGCACCTGATTTGAATCCAACAACTGGAGTTCCACAACATAAACTTTCTGCTACTGGCATACAAAAAGTTTCTTTTTCACTTGTTAATACAAATAGATCTGCTATCGAATAAAATTTAGCAAGTTCTATTTGATTCGATATTACTCCTACATCTATTACATTTTTAGGAAAATTTATATTTATATCAGAATTTCCAACTATAATAAACATAATATCTGGTAATCTTCTTGCAAGTTCAATTACATACTTTCCACCCTTAATAGGTCTTGAAAATGATGCAGTCACATGTAATATAATTTTTTTACCCAATAAATTATATTTATTTTTTAAATTATTTTCCGTAATCTTAAATATATTTTCACTATCTATTCCATTCAATATAGTAAAGTGCTTTTTATTACAAAGTATACTTGACTTTCTTGCTCTTTTCATTAGCCAAGGAGAAACAGATACCACACTTAAATTACTATCAAATCCACAAAAAGCTTTTTTTAATTTTTTCCATGAATCGTGTGTTCTATCAATAAAAAAAGAAGAGGTTTCTATTCGCCACCTTGGACATCTATTGCATCCATTTATCCATTTATTACATTCTAAAGAATATCCACAATTTGCTGTATACATAAATTCAGCATGCAATGTTAATACCGTACTGATTTTATTTTTCTTTAAATAATTTATTATCTTATAAATGTTAACTATATTATCATTGATGCAATGTAAATGTACTATATCTGGTTTTTCTAACTTTATTATAGAAATAAGTTTACTCGTCTGCCAAAAACAACTTCCAAATTTCATTCCACTAATGCAAGATAATAATTTTGTAAATTTAGCATATCCATTACTACATAACCTGTATATTTTATTTTTTTTATTTTGCTTTGTTTTTCCTCTTCCATAACATATTACAGTATCTATGTTATTATTTTCACAGACTTGTCTCAAATCATATACAATTTTACCTGTGCTTCCTTCTTTATAAAAATTATTTACAAATAAAACTTTCATTACACTTCCTCATTTTTAGAAAATTCTTTTATTTTTTATCGTTCATACAAAATACTATTTCTTATTCAAAATAGTTTTTAGATGTTTCTTTTAAATTAAGAGCAGTATAAAATGCATTTCTTAAAATCCTGCTATTTCTTTCAAATGTATGATTTTTTTTATATAATTTATATTGTTTTTTTACTATATTATTTCTTTTAACTTTATCAGATATTATTTCTTTTATACAATCCTCTAAGTCTTTTTTATTTGTGACAACACATGCTACATCATTATCTAATAAGTATTGTATTGATCCTGCATTTTTTGGTCCATATGCTAAAATACATCTATTACTTCCTAAATATTCTGGTATTTTTGTAGACAAAGCATACTCTATTCGTCCGAAATATCTTTCTTCAAATGATTCTGGTAAAATTAAAACTTCACTCTTAACTATCACATCTTTAACTTCTTCAGATGATATGCTCCCCATAAAATTTATACCATTTTCTAAAGTTAGTTTTTCCAATTTTTTCTGATCTGTCTCTTGACTATATACATCAATACAGTATTCTATCGAAGGTCTAATCTTTATTAACGCCATCCCAATATCTAAAATAGCTCCATCTCTCCCTAAACCTAGGTTTCCTATGTATGATATTTTAATCTTTTCATTATGTTTTTCTTTTTTTACATTTTCTTTACTGCTCACATAAAATACATCATTTATTACCTTAAATTTGCTACTATACAGTTGTTGCATCTTAGGTTGATTATATAGAACAAATTTAGCCCTATCAAATATCTTTTCTATTTTCTTTCGTAAAAAATAAATATTTATTTTATTTAAAATACCACTTCTATTTATTTTTCCAAAATAATAATCATCAAATACACATACTACTATTGGAATATTAAATTTTTTTGAAATAAATTGAGCAATACTATACGGAAACAAATAGTCAGATGTTGGTAAAAAAATAACATCTGGCCTATTATTTTCAACCCATTCAATTAATTTTTTATTTTTCCAAGTTCCAATCCCCCAAATTATATTCCTGAAAATAAACATCCAGTTTTTTTTCTGCATTCCTTTTTGATAAATTTTTCTTTTCATACCTGCATCAACTCTTGCAGTTTTTAAATTTTCATTAATATCATTCTTCTCAAATATTTTCCCTGGTTTTATAAATAAATTTAATGACTTTAATATATCAAAATCTGTAATTCTAAAATACTTTTCACATTTATGTGTAGTAGGAATTTCTAAGTGTAAATATATTTGACACAATTTTTCTTTTGGCCATTCAGAAAAATATGAATTTAATGTTTTTCCTACACTAGTATCAAGATTTATTACCTCATGTGAAATTATAAGTACTTTTGGATAATCATATTTGTCTGACATTAATCCTCCTTGTTATTTTCTTAAAAACTTTTTGTACACCCAGTGCTGTAATTCTATGGGCATTAAATACATACCTGTTTGAGCCATAGCAATCAATATATAATCTCCAAGACTTGAATACCCCATCTTCCAAAATCTTTTTATTGTATCTATATAAGATTTTGTATTTTCCCAACTTTTTCTACGTTTTGCTAAATCATTATTTGATCTAAAATATAAAAGTGATTCTGGTATATTTTCTGCCTTATTTCCTGAAAATAACATTCTTCCAAATAAATCAACATCTTGATTTCTTCTAAGAAAATTATTATACCCTCCCTGTTTAAGAACTTCTTTTCTTTTATACATTACTACAGGATGATTAAAAGCTGATCTTCTTTTAGCAAATTCATAAATTTCTTTAGAGTTTACCGGAACTTTTCTTGTTGATACAATTTCTTCTGGTGAAATATAAAACTCATCAACCCATGCTCCAACTATTGATAATTCTGCTCTTTCTTTAAATTTTTTTATTTGCTTTTCACAACGACTCGGTTTGGAAATATCATCTGTATCCATTCTTGCTACTAACTCATTTTTACAATGTTTTAGTCCAAAGTTTAATGCATAACCTAGTCCCTTATTTTCTTCATATCCTACTATATTAAATAGGTTTGGATATTCTTTTATATATTTATCCAAAATATTTTGTAACTCTATAGTAATTGGACCATCTTTCACTATCACTATTTCATCTGGTTTTAATGTTTGATCTATCATGCTTTTTATAGCTACATCTAAATATTCTGGCTTTTCCTTTATATATAAAGACATTAAAACACTATACTTTTCCATTATTATCCTTTCCTTAATATCTCTCTTGCTTCTTCTTGTTTTTTATCATATTCTTCTTTTATTACTTCATTTTTTGATAAAAGCCAATCTCCAAAGTCCATATCTGATACTGTTCCTTCTCTTACAATATCAGCTCTTTTTACTACTTTTTCAAAAGTTTTAAAAATAATTCTTAAATCTTCTAATAAAGTAATTTTTTCTATATAACAAAGATCATATTCAAACTTTTGCTCCCAAGTAATATTATTCCTTCCATTTACTTGAGCAAGACCTGTAAGACCTGGTCTAACACTATGTCTTTTTCTTTGAGTTGATGTCATAAATACCATATCTCTCACAAGTTGAGGTCTTGGACCAACTAATGCAAGATCTCCACATACAATATTTATTAAAGAGGGAAGTTCATCAAGAGATGTGCTTCTTAAAAATCTTCCATATCCATTTAATCTAACGTCATCAGGAAGAAGGTTTCCATTTTTATCTTTTGCATTTGACATTGTTCTAAATTTTATTAATTTAAAAACTTTTTCATTTTTACCAGGTCTAGATTGACAAAAGAAAGGATTTCCTTTCATTGCTATAGCTCCAATAATAGATAAGACTAAAAGCAGTGGAGATAATACAATAAATCCTACAAAAGATAAACAAAAATCAATAAATCTTTTAAAAAAATTCTCATATATTTTCATCTCTTGCACCTATTCAAAACAACTTCTTATTATCTCTATTATTATATTTTGTTCTTCCTCTGTCATCTTATTATCACTCGGAAGACATAAACCTCTTTGGAATATATCCATTCCCACATCTAAAGGTCTTCCATCTTTTCCTAAAGCTCCGCCTTGAATGTAGGCATTAGTTTTTCCTCTTCCGTTTCCCTCTCTTGTAACGAACCCATTCATTCTATAGATTGGTTGCATATGCATTGGCTTCCAAATTGGTCTTCCTTCAGCATTATATTTCATCATTGTTTCAAGTATCTCTGTTGGACAAGTTTTTCCTTTTTCTTTAATATATGCAACTTCATTTTCTCCACGAACTTGTTTGCACATTGCATTTTCATCTATCAACATACAACTTAGCCAATAGTTAGGTACTGAATTTTCTTCATCAAAAGGATTCATTGTAACTGGTAACCCTTCAAATCCTTTTTTATATCTTTCATATATCTCTTTTTTCTTAGCAATATGCTCTTCAAGATAAGGAAATTGTCCTCTCACAACTCCGGCTATTACATTACTCATTCTATAGTTATAACCAACCTCTTCATGTTGGTACCAAGGAGCATTTTCTCTAGCTTGAGTAGACCATTTTCTTACTTTTTCAGCTGCTTCTTTACTGTTAGTAAGTAACATTCCACCAGAAGAACCTGTTATTATTTTATTACCATTAAAACTGATACAGTTAAAATCTCCAAAGTTTCCTGTTTGTTGTCCTTTGTAACTTGCTCCTAATGATTCAGCAGCATCTTCTATTATTGTAGCTCCGTATTTATCACAAACTTTTTTAATTTCATCTATTTTTCCAGGAACTCCATATAGATGAGCTACTACTACAACTTTAACTTCTGGATAAATTTCAAAAGCTTTTTCCAAAGCCACTGGATCCATATTCCAAGTATCATATTCAGTGTCAATAAATACAGGAACTCCACCTTCATAAACAACAGGATTTACTGTTGCACAGAAAGTCATATCAGAACAAAATACTTTATCTCCAGGTTTAACTCCAGCAAGTCTTACAGCTAAATGAAGTGATGCCGTTCCCGCAGATAAAGCCACTGCATACTTACAACCAACTTTTTCACAAGCAAGACGTTCTACCTCATCTATATTTTTTCCAACAGTAGACATCCAGTTTGTTTCATAAGCCTCTTTCATATATTCAAATTCTTCTCCATGCATTGTAGGAGAGCTAAGCCAAACACGATTTTTAAAAGGAACAAATTCCTTATTCATATTTTACCTCCTTGTAAGATACTACTACTTTTTTCATTATTTCTTTTATCTTTGTAATATCTGGATTATGTGTACATTCTCTTAGTTCATCAAAATACTTATCAATCTCAATATTTCCTTTATCTATCTTAGTAATAAATATCTTTTTATTAGCTGTTTTTATAGCATTATTTGTATCATAAAGTAACTCTTCATAAAGTTTTTCTCCTGGTCTTAATCCAACTATATCTATTCCTACTTTTGCATTTGATAACCTTATCATATTTTTTGCAAGATCATAGATTTTAATTGGTTTTCCCATATCTAGGATAAATATCTCTCCACCATTTCCTATACTTCCAGCTTCTATTACTAGTTGTGCTGCTTCTGGTATAGTCATAAAGTATCTTGTAATATCTTTATGAGTAAGTGTTAGATTTTTTCCTTCTTTTATTAATTTTCTAAAGATTGGAATTACAGAACCATTACTTCCTAATACATTTCCAAATCTTACGGCCATAAATTTAGTACCTTTTGATACTTCATTCATATGTTCTATTACAAGTTCACAAGCTCTTTTACTTGCTCCCATTAAGTTCGTTGGATTAACAGCTTTATCTGTTGAGATAAGAACCATTCTATCTACACCAAATTTATTTGCACACTCTGCTACATTTCTAGTACCAAATATATTATTCTTTATAGCTTCCTCTGGATTATGTTCCATTAAAGGAACATGTTTATGAGCTGCTGCATGGAATACAATATTTGGTCTATATTTATTAAATAGAAACTCTAATTTTTCTTTTTCACGAATATTACATATTTCTGAAACTAAATCAAGATTTGGATATTTTCTCTTAAGTTCAAGCTCTAAGAAATATATATCATTTTCATTGACATCTATTGTTACAAGTTTTTGAGGTTCATATTTAGCTATCTGTCTCGCAAGCTCTGACCCAATACTTCCAGCACCACCTGTTACAAACACTACCTTATTATGTATCAAATCTTTTATACTTCCATCATTGATTTCAACTTGATCTCTTCCAAGTAAATCTTCAATACTAACATCTTTAATTTGATTAGTAAGAGAGTTATCTATCAAGTTACTTACAAATGGAAGTTTTTTAATTTTAATATTTGGTATCTTTTCTATCTTTTTAAAGATATCATTTATTATTTTATTATCTAAAGATGGAATAGCTATGATTACTGTTGTGATATCATATTCTTCTATAGCTTCTTCTATAGTGTCCAATCCACCATAAACTCTAATTCCATTTATTATAGTTCTATATTTTTTAGGATCATCATCAATAAATGCACGTATCTTATATTCAAAATTCCTGTTAGCACGACATTCTCTTATTAATGTATTCCCAGCTTCTCCAGCACCATAGACTAAGGTATTTTCTCTATTTTTTCTTCTCTCTTTTGGAGAAATATTCCCTTGTCTTTGTAATCTAAATATCATTCTTAAAAGTAACATCGAAGCTGTTGAAAAACTAAACACTAAAGCTAAAATTCTCCAACTATGAAATTCTAAAAGTTTTCCTAAAGCAAAAGCTGAAATTGTACTATAGAGATTTAACTTAATAATCTCTAAAACATCTCTACTATCAGTATATTGCCAACTTGTACCAACTTCATTTTTTAATAAATCAAATACAGCATAAGAAAAAGCATAAAGAAAGGCTATCTTAATAGGTTGATCTCTAAATTCTTCAAACATAATGTAAGTAATAAGTAGTGAAGAAAAAAAGATGCTAAAGATATCTAAAAAAATCTTTACAAAATTTCTCTTATTCCTAAAAGCTTTGTCCATAAAATTTCTCCTCGTATAATATTTATATAATAATTTTTTAATTATTAAGCTATTTTAATTTTTATGTAATATACTGTTATTAGAT
>NZ_JADYTX010000031.1 GCF_021531475.1 Fusobacterium perfoetens
TAGACATACATTACCAACTTTCTTATATTTTTTAATTTGTTGATAATATATATGTGTCCTTTATGGGTATCATATCACTGCTTCTTTAGGTGTTTCTGTTATTGTAGTATATTCATAATGTCCATGCCTCAAACTTGCTTTTCCACCATAATACTCATCATTACTGTAACTTTTTTTCCCTAAAACTATTATGCAAATAAAAATCAAAAAAAATGAAAATAATTTTTTCATAAAATTACCTCCCTTAAAGTTTATATCTACTCTAAGGATAGTACATTTTATAAAAAAAGTCAAGTTTTACTCCAAGGCAATCATCATAAAAAGAAGTTCATCATCAGTATAGCCTTGTAAATCTTTTAAAGAATGTCCTTTATTTAAGTATTTAGCGACTGTTGAAACTCTCCAGTCGCTTTCTATTAGTTTTTTATTGCATCAACCTTTGTGTCTACTTTTTTTATTGAGTTTTCAGCATTTTTTTCATCTAAAACAAGTTCAGCTAAATTACTTGCTATCCCAAGTCCAAATACTTTTTCGACAACCATATAAGGTGTATCTTTACAATTAAAATGCTCTAATAACTTATTGTCATTTAGAGCTGGCTCTGCACAACAATTATATACCAAGTCGAACATAAGCTCTTCATAATCTTTTATGTGTTTTTCTTTTAGCTCATCTATTTCTTTTGTAGGAGGGATTCTTAATTTAATTTCTCCCTTCATTTTTTCTATGCTGACATTAATAAATCTATCTTCCTCTTTAACCGCTTTATTGATTAAATCTTGTATACTTAACATAACTCCTCCTACTTAATTTTATCTGCGAAAGATGTTTCCATCGGATTAAATCCAAAATCATATTCTCTAGTTTGTTTTGATGCCTTTTCCCCAAATCCTAAAGGAAGTTTATTTAACCAAGCAGCAGGAATATTTATTGTTTCTATTTGTCCATTAACTGCATCTGGATCTGCATTTTTTAAATATAAATCGAATCTTTTATCTTTTCCTTTTAAAAGTTCCTCATAAACATCATTAAATCTCGAATATACTTTATCAACAGTAATTGTTCCACTTCCTTTTACTGCTGTAATTTTAGAATCTACTCCTAATCCCCATTGTACATCTTCTCTAGTAATCTCAACATCAGCAGTAACTGCTGTTACTTCTGCTATATCTTGATTGTCTACTCTTAATGTTCCATAAGCTCCGCTTATTACTCTTAAACCAGTAACTTTCTCTTGTGCCATCTATCTACCTCCTTAATATTGAATACCAAGTTGAAGATTTACCATAGTGTTAGAAAATCTAACTTGACCATATAAGAATACTTCCTCTCCTGTAGGATAAGTTCTTATTTCTGTTTCACTCATTGTGTCTGGATCTTTTCCGTCAGTAACTATATATCTTTTATTAGCTTCTACATCGATATCGATTTTATTATCAAAATCAGGAGACAATACATTTGGTGCTAACTCTTTAAAATATACTTTATTTATGTTATTACAGAAAGCAATTTTATTATCATAGTTATTAATGTATAAACCACACCAATAATCTTTAAAAGTATCTTCAATATCAAATTTTACGATATTCATTCCCTCAAAAATCTTAATAAATCTTGTTCCTGGTTTCCAAGTGCTGTCAAAAGTAGTTTTTGAGTTAATTGCAAGTCTACATTTTACAACATCATCATCATTATACATTGCAAATTTACCATTTGCAGGCTCTACATTGTCAACTAATGTGATAGTAGGAAAAACTATGTTATCAAGTGATCTGTTTAAAGGACAACCAGCGATTGCTCCAGCTACCATTACAGTAAATTTTTTAGAATCATAAGATTTTATTGTTTTATGTTTAACTTCTTTATTTGCAAGTTCTACAACTCTACAATCATCAGATGCAGTAGCGAAAGCAGATACATAAACAACATTTCTTGTATTTGTTTTACCTTTTATCCAAGTAACAACTTTCCCATCATCTTCATTTTCAAGCTCTGGGCAAGCAAGATGTGTAACTTTTAATGTTTCTAATTCTTTTAAAAATACAGCTACATCATCAGAACCTTTTCTTCTTATCATAACTTTATAGGGAGAAAATACCTCAAAAGCTGTTTGAACTAAAGCAATATTTTCTTCTGTCCAATATTCTGTGGATAAATCTGCAACAGATTTAATTGTAGTCCATTTATCAATTTTTGTTGTATCAGTTAAGAAAAGTACAAGGATTCCTCTTTCACTTCTTTGAACAGCTGTTCTTGCTAAAGTTTCAAAATATACTTTTATCACAGGATAAGGATTTATTTGACCGACTTCTGCTGCTTTAAGCATACTTCTTAATTTAGCTCTTGTTTCATTTAATTTTGCTAATTCATTCATCGTTTACCTCCAATTTTAATTCTTTCATAAGCTCATAATCAATAGGTTTTCCATATTTATCAAATAACTCAATAGAAAATTCATAATGCCCTATATTATCAACTATGTGCATTCTTGTATCTTTTAAAGTTAAGTATCTATTTTTTTCTTTATCATCAAATGAAATACTTAATATCTTATTACCTAAAACCTCAAAATTATCATCAAGATTTTCAAGAGCTATAATAGTTTCTGAGTTATTTCCCTCTTTATCTTTTGAAAAATATAAAATGTCAAAGTCCAATTTCTTTAACTCTCTATAATTTCCATTAAACTCTTTTTGATAATCTATAAGGTTTATATAGTAACAAGGTCTTTTTATTTTTGTTATATCTTCGTAATAAACAGAAAGCCCCAACTTCCCAATAGCAGAAGTTAGAGCTTGTCTTATATCATTATATTTAATTGTTATCACCTACTTTATTAGGTTTTTATACACTATTTCTAAATCTTTATAAAAAGTTGCTTTTACTCTGTTGATTCCTTTATGTAACATATATCTTCCTTTAACAAAACCAACAGTTTTCTTTCCTCTTACTATTCTATGACCCCACTCAACGTGATGAGCATATGCTGTAACATTGAATACAACTTGTTTAAATTTTCCATTATTTTCCCTCTGCCAAGCATTCCTTAAAGTTCCTGTATCAACAGGAGTTAGCCTTTTAGTTTCTCTTATAACTTCATTAGCTTTCTTTCTTAAAAAAGTTTCTGTTTGTTTAGGAAAATCTTCTCTCATTTTCTCAAGTTTTTTTATCCAATCGTCCATTCCATCAATAGCCATTTTCAACCACCTCTTGTAAAACTATCTCTTGATGTGGCAATACATCTAGGTATTTAAAAGGTTGAGTGGCTCTTGCTGTATATTTTTGATTTCCTCTAAAAATTTCCAGCTTGTCATTTTGTAGAACTTTAATTTCTAAAGGAACAAATAATTTAAACTCTTGAAGAGAGGATATATTTACATCTCCACCAGTAGCTCCAAGAGTTTGTTGAGATAGCCTGCAAGGATTATTTTCCGATATTAATACATCTTTTAAAATAGTCCCTCCATAGCCATCGTCAACTTCTTGAGGTCTATAAATAGAAAATTTATCAGTATATAAAAAGCCTAAGCCTTTATTTTTGAATAATAGTCCCAATAGTCCCCACTCTCCTAAATCTATTTAGTTGTTCTTTCATAGAAATTAAAATCAAATCAGATGAGCTTTGTCCAGTATTATACTCAATAGAAGTATCTCCAGCGGTTACTCTTTTTACTTCTTGCTCTTTATTATTTAATTGTTCAAGAGCTATTGCCTCAGCTAAAGGCTCTATAAGTTCTGATGGAAAATCTTCTCTGTTCATATAATTTAGACATTTTCTGACTTGCATTTTAATGATAAGTTTTAATTTACTCTCATTCTCTTCAGATAAAAAAGTTGATAAACAATCATAAATTTTATTAATTGTCTCTTCCATAAAAATTCACTACTCCTTTTTAGAACCCCTAATTTTTCTATTTAGGGGAACATTAGGGTCTAGTAACTCCAGCAAGTCCTACTTTTTTATTATTTAATACAAAACAATCGTGGTAGTATCTTCCAAGGAATAAAGTCCCTGAAAAGTTTTCAGAATCTGTTACAACTCTATATTCAGCAAGTTTGATAGGTGCTACTGTAGCAGATCTGTGAGCTACTAAACAATCATATTTGACTGTTGTGTCACTAGTATTATCTTCCATCCAAGCCTTAGTCACTTCTACAATAGGTACTCCATCTATCATTCCAACTTGACCTTTAATAAGCATATCCTGAGCTAAATCAGAAGCTTTAATGAAAGAAGAATCTAATTTTAAAGCTTTTAAAAACTCAGGAGTTACATATGCAACTCTTCCAGCTTTAGGAACAAAAGCATTAGTTAAAGCAACGTTAGCATCTAAGAATTTTTCATATTCTTTTCCTGCTGCTCCTGTAATTTTATTATTTCCAGCTGTAACTGCATCAAGCATTATTCCAAATCTGTATTTTTCGACCTCAGGATCTATAACTTCTCTTTTTTGTCTTGCAAGAACTTCTCCAGCTTTTATTTTAGTTTCTTCTTCATCCATTTTATCCAATAGAATTTTAAAAGATCTGTCTTTTCTCATTGTTAACTCTTGAAGAGTATTAGAAAGCATTTCGACATCTCCATATCCTTTGCTTCTATCATAATCTTTAGTTGTTGCTGTACTAATTGATGTAACTTTAACTGTTTTTGCTCCTACAAATTCATAATCATTGTTTGTTGCGTGATGAGATACTGTTGAAGGTGAAAATCTCTCATCTATTTTACTTGAATATATTTCTGTGTAATTCATTGACATTAAAAATCATCTCCTTATAAAATTAATATGAACTATAAGCTTTATCAAAAGCTTCTAATCCTTTATCTGTTTTTGTTTTTTCTCCAGAACCTCCGTTTAAATTATCAGGTGTTCCACCAGCTTGGGATTTAATATACTCTCCCATAACCTCATTAAATTCTTTAACTGAAGCCTCAATATCTTCTTCTGTTTCTCCTGAAATTCTAGACATAAACTTTTCAGGTAGTTTATATTTAGAAAGAAAAGCTTTTTTAATACCATCAACTTCAATTTTCTTTAATGCTCCCTCTTTTTCAGCAAGAAGTTTATCTCTTTTCTCAATTTCTAATTTGAACTTTTCCTCAGCAGTCATATTAGCGGTTTTTATTCTCTCTTCGTAGTCTTCGATACTTTCGTTATGCTTTCTTTCTAATTCTTTTTTCTCTGCATCAAATTTTTTTCTTTCTCTTGCTAATCTATCATTGATTGCTTTATCTAGCTCTTCTTGAGTAAAAGTTTTATCTCCTTCAGCAAATATCTGAATGTTAAATCCTCTTGTCTTAAAAAAGTTGTTTTGTTTCATAAATTCCTCCTGTTTAAAGTCCTGTATGACTGTTATATCCTATGTTTAATGTCCATAGTTCGACAATTATTTACTTCTATAAAAATATGATCCTGGAATCCCTTTATCAGGTACTCTCAATTTAAAAATATCTTCTGTTCATTTTTTTCTATTTTTATATGCTTTAACTAAAGCTAAAACTCCAACTAAAGCAAGTCCAAAAAGAACAGCATATCCAGCACTAGTTATTCCTTCCATAAATATCACTCCTTTTTTTATTTTTGTTTATCATATTCTATTCTTTCTTTTAAAATAGAAGCATAAGCTAACATATGCTCAATTTGACAAGATAATTTAATTCTTTGAATTTCATCAGTAAAATTAGGATTTTTAATTTCCTTTTCTACAAAAATTGTAGCTTTTTCTATTTTTTCATTTATTTCTTTAAGCTCCAATTCCATTCTTTCAATATGCGTCATTTTCTTTCATCTCCTTTTTCGTTGGTTAAGGGAATGGTTGGAGACTTAACCCAACTCAGTGCAAAGCACAGGATAACTTGAAATATCACATTCCCATATTGGCGGAAGTAGAGGGATTCGAACCCACGAGAGCTTTTAACTCGACAGTTTAGCAAACTGTTGTCCTACCTACTAGACAATACTTCCATAAATAAAAACGACCTTGTTATGGTCCACTTAACTAAAAAGTCATAGGTGCAACAAGGTCTATATCCTAATTGATGTCGTGCAATGAACGACAAATAAAAAAGCACCTGAATTTCTCCAAGTGCTTAGCTACATAGCAACGACTAGTCTAAAAATTGCTATGTAATAAAAACCTCTACCTCGTTCATTTAAGAACTGTAGAGGTGTTGATGTCTAAATGTTAAAAAAAACTTGTTTTTCCTCAATAGCTTTTGCTAATTTCTCCTCCCCAATCTCTTTTAATTTTTCTAGTCCCTCGTTATACTTATCATTGATTCCCTCGAGTATAAGATCTGTAGTAAGTCCCATTTCAAATAATATGTCTTCTATTTCTTTTGTTTTTGTTTTATTGATAATATAGTCATCATAAAATTTCATTATATCACTCCTTTTAATTTCATAACATTAGCGATTATTAATTGAGAAATTTTACTATTTACTTCTCCTTTATCTAAAGCTGTTTCTACATTTCTTTCTATTGCTTCCATTTTTATATCAGGAGAATTTCTTTTTATCAAAGTTTTTATTTTACTTTTATTATTTCTAGCATAATCTAAATATTTTTTATAATAATTTTCCTCAACATTTATTTTATCCAATTCCTTTTTTAAAGATATCCAAGCGGGATTCTTTCCTGCTATTTTTTCTTTCCAAGCTATTTCTCCAAAATCTTCTATAGTTTTACAATTTTTAAATTTTTCTATTTTTTTCAATTTTGGTAATGTTTCAGCTAAATAAGATGGATAAGAGGGAGAGATAGGAATTTTATTTCCTAACTTTTTCATCATATAATGAGCGGAACATTCAGCGAAAACATCGTCCATATATGCCCATTTTATAAATTGTTCTTTAGAGTATACAAAATCCACTTCTTTATTATGCCCTAAAGCGTGATAAGCCTCATGGAATGCTGTCTTCAATTGATAATATTTACTTCTATTATCATCTTTTTCTAAATTATAAGTTTTTACCAATAATTTTGATTTTTCTGAGTTTATTGGTTCTAACCCCAGTCCACAGCTTCCTCTCGCATCCATACTTTTTATAGTTACTTCTAAGTGATTTAACTCTAAATTAGATAATAATTTTTGGGCAAATTCTTTTCTAGGTAACTTTTTATTTAAGCCATACAATTCACCCTTTTCTTTTAGTATATCACTTTTTATAGGTTCTGTCTTCTCTTTTTTAGATTTAGTCTTTCTAGTTTTTATATCCTCATAATTCATTACTGGAATAGTTGTACTTCTGCAATGAGGGTGCATAGGTGGATAATTAACTCCAGTTCTAGCATCTTTCATTTTAAATATTTGTCCATTTAACTCTCTACAAATATCAGAAGTTCTACTATCTATCTCAGCTAAAAACTCATACTCTTTGATTCCTGCCTCATCATAGGATAACTTAGTACTTTGATTAAGTGCATAGTTTAGTTCTGTTCTAACAAGCCTTTCTGTGTTATATCTATCATTTTCAAATCTTTTCTCAATTCTATCTGATAAATCTTTAACAGATACTCCTTGCATAAATGCTTGAATAATTTCTTGCTTTAAAACTCTTGCAAGAGCTGAACTGTTGTCCCAAATCCTTTCCGAGAAATTAGAGCCACTCCAAGGCTGTTGCATAAGCATTTCAATAGTTTTTTTGGGTAAAACTGTATTTGCTCCATCAAGTCCAAATTCTGTGGTTTGTATTTTAAAAAAATCAGAATAAGTTTTACTAACACCATCTCTGACTACATCATAGTCTTTAATACTTTTCTTAGCAAGTTCCATATCTATCTGAGTGTTAAGGCTTTCTAACCTTGTGATTCTAGATTTAGTTGCTAATGTTTCAAGCTCTATCCTTAACTTTCTAGCAAACTCTGGAGATATTTTTTCAAGTCTTTTTATTTCTTCCTCATATTCTTCAAGTGTCATTCTCCACTCTTTAAACTCTGATGATGTTAGATAAGTTACAGCCTCTATATAAGATAATTCTGTTTTATCCATATAACGAGCTACCAATTCACTAACAGACTTCCTTATTTCTTTTTTAGCTTTTAAATAATGTTCTTCTAAAGCTTTTTTTACTTCGCTGCCTTTAGCATAAACTTTATTCTCATTTTCTATTGCTCTCTTTTCCCAATATTCTTTACTCTTTTGCTTGTTGTTCATTGTTATCAGCTACTTTATTAAAATTATTATAATCAGCATAGATATTATTTTCTTCTGCTTCTGATTTCATCTTTTCCATTTCTATTTTTGCATCTTCAACCTGAGGGAAGAGAGAAATAATAGTTTCATCAGACACTAATCCTTTTAGATTTTTCATTATTTCTGAAATCTCTTTGATATTTCTTGGTAAGTTTCTAGTAAATACTTTTTGAATTTGAGTAGGTTTTATCTTTAGCCCCAGATAATCAATTATAAGTTTTAATCTCTGATTCAAAGCATCTTTAAAATACATTTCTTTTTGAGAGCCTAATTGCTCAAGAGGAAGTAATTTAAACTCTAATGCAACTCCAGAAGTATTTCCACTAAATTTCTCATCTCCCATATCTGGAGTAAAAGAGAATTTATGAATATCATCATTAAGTCTATCTTTTACATTTTGAGAATATGTATCATTAACTTCTTTTATAAGCCACTTAGCATCTCCATCACCATTAACATTTAAAACTTTTGTTTCTTTTACTTCCTTTATATCTTCTGCTGTAGTTCCACCAAGATTTTTTAATACCAAATAGGCATCTGAAAAGTCTGTAAGATCGTCAATAGAAGTCGAAACAGCTGTATCGTAAGCATCTATATAAGTAATTACATTTTCAAAATCTCCCTTTTGATTTTTATTATTACTATACTCAATAATAGGTACAGAACTAAATCCGTGAAGTTTTTTGCTAATTAAATTTCTAGCATTGTTTAGATCCTTAGCACTCCAATTATCTGTTACCTCATATTTATAAACAGCTACTGTTGTATTATCATAAACCTCAAGAGTAACTTCTATTTTATTGGTTTCAATCTTATTAATTCCAAATCTAACAGCTCCTATAATATTTCTATCAATAGTATTATCTTTTATCACAAATACATCTCTAGTATCTAAACATTTAGATTTTAATTCCATTGCATTATCTATATATAAAAGTTCATAAGCTTTACCAAATATAGAGGAGTTTAATGCCAATTCAAAATTTGTTTTTTGTTCCTCTTCTGTTGCTAGATATTCACTTAAAATATCATATCCATTTAATCCATTGTCAGCTTTATAACTGATTGGTTTTCCTAAAAAATAAGCAGTTGCTATTGTTGTGATATAACTTGCATACCCACTAACAACTTTAGCATCTGCTTTATCTTTTGCTCTATTTCTTTTACTTAAAATATTATGTTTTCCGTCGTAATAATCATACAGTTTTTGAAGTTTTATCAGTTCAGTTCCTCTATAATCTTCAAATCTGTTATGAAGTTCTTTTAATTCCACATCACACCCCCCTTATCTGATACCTAAAGAACTTTTATTAAATGTTGTAATTCTATTTCTATTATTCATTTTTTCTGCTACTCCAGTTAAAGCATCTGGTCCATCATCGTGTTTATTTTTTCCTTCTTTTTGATAAGTTAAAATAGCTTTTGCAAATTCAGGGAATCTATCAACCCAATTTTTAGGAAAATATATGTGGTCCATTACCCAAGTGCTGTTCGATAGAATCCTTGCATTTTTATTTGCGGACTGATGAAACCAATCTATTCTAGTTCTATTATTTTGCTTTTCTCTAAGTTCTCTTTCAATAGCCCTTGCAAATCCTCTACCACCATTGTTAGATTCTATATCAGCAATATTTACACTATTTTTTATAAGCATTTCTGCAACTGCTGGTTCAGTAAATTCCATTGGTTCTTTGGTATAAAGAATATCTAAGATATAAGCCTCTTTGTTATATTCCCCATAGCAAATAGAGCATAAATAATCTTCTCCTGTATCTGCTGTATCTGTATAGTTTCTTATACAAGTGAAGAGAGGTTTTCCAGAACTATCAGTTGGAATATTCTCATAAGTTTTTATATTTGTGTATAATCTTCCTTTTAAATCAATAGGCTCTTGTTGATAGTTTGCACTTGCAATCTCTGGTCCCATAGCTCTTATTTTTGAATTATAAGACTTTAAACTCAATATATCATCACAAAGCATTGTCCCATCATCTTGGAGAGCTTTCATAATAATATGCTTTATTTTCTTTCCCTCTTCCTTATAATGTTCCAAAGCCCTTCCAGCAAGATCTCCACTTGCCCACCTTGTCATAATGATAATGTTTTTTCCACCTTCTTCAAGTCTTGATAACATTGTCTGAGTAAACCAATCCCATTGTTTATCAAGCACATTTTCATTAAATGCCTCTTCACTATTTTTTATAAGGTCATCTATTATAAGCAAGCTACAACCAAAACCTGTTGCAGTTCCTCCTGGAGATGTAGCAAGATAGTTATTATATCCACCTTCTAAACTCCAAAGATTCATTGCTCCATCACCGTGTTTTATATGAGTATTAGGAAAAATATCATTATAAACTATCTTATCTTTATCAGCTTTTGTTTCTTGAATAGTATTTCTTACATTCTTAGAAAACATAGTTGATAAGGTTTCATTATATGAACCTGTCATTATCTTTGTATTTATATCTTTGCCAAGTAGCCACTCAACTAATAAGCCTACTGTCCTTGATTTTCCGTGTCTAGGTGGAAGATTTAAAATTAAAACTTCGTCTTCTCCCTCTATAAATTCCTGCAAGTCATTACATAGATTTACTAAAAAAGGTCTATCATATTTATAAAAGTCAGGTGCTTTTAAATGACAATAAAAAAAGAACTCACGTCTTGCAAGTTCCAATTTTGCTTGTTTTATAATTTCTTCTTTACTTATCACCAAAAACCACCTTCTTTAATTCCTCAGTAGTAAATCCAGAGAAAGGATTATCAGTCTTTAACTCTCCCTTAACTTCTACTTTATCTAGGAAAGCTCCATTTGTCTTGGCAATATATTCTGATGCTTTTAGTCTGTCTTGGGTTTTTTGATTTTTATTTCTTAAAACCTCAGTCCAAAATTCTTTCACTTCTTTTATATCAGCAATTCTATTATCTTCTACTTTTTTATTAAGTTCTTCAATATACCCACAAATACCCACACTTTTCATTAATTCGTGGATTCTATTAACTGCATAACTTTCACTATATCCAGCTTTTCTTGCCGATTCAGTAGCATTTCCAGATGCTACATAAAATTCACAGAAAGCCTTTTGTCTAGCATTTAGTTTCACACTACTTCACCTCCTGGATATAAAAAAAGAGACAGTTTTTTCTTCTGTCCCTTTTGTAATAAATTTTCCACATATATTATAGCATATAGCAAGCATAACATACTATAACATAATTACTTTTTTTTATTCATATTTTCTTTATACTCTAAAAAATCATTTTCTAATAAAGATTGTTCTTTTTTATAATTTATTATTTGAAGTTCTAAATTATTAAGTTTATTATCCATTTCTTTTTCGTAACTTTCTATTTTTTCTTTTAATTCTTTATTTTCTTTTTCTAATTTCTTAACAATTATATTGTTTTTCTTTTCATACTTTTCTGTTTTTCCTTTTAAACATAAAGTTCCTCCAAATATAATCATAAAGAAAATAAAAACTAATATTATCTTTTTAAATAGATGCTTTTCTTTTCCTTCCTCAACCTCTATTCTAAAAAAAGACTTTATCATAGATAGAATAGAATAAACACCTACTATCAAAAATACATTAATTCCTGAAAATAATATAATTCTATCAAGAACAAGGTAATCTTTTGAATTTTGAAAAGCAACAAAGTTTATTTGAATAAAAGAAAAAGCCGTAAAAACCAAAGATGTGACCGTTAATATACTTTCTTTCATACTTGCATTTTCTTCTTTAATTGCTCGTGAAGTTTTTTCTATTTCCTGATTAAAAACTTCTGTTTGTAGCTTTAAATTTTCACTCTCTCTTTTTAATTCTTCGTTCTTTTTAGCTATTCTTGTAGCTTCCTCTCTTTGTACCTTATTAATCATTCTTCCTATTAAAATTTGATTATCTAATTTTACTGATAAAATTTTTATATATTTTTCATTTTGATAAAATTTCTCTTTTTCTTCCAAAGAAAGAGAAGCTTCTTCAGTATGTTCTATCAAATTATCTTGTTCTTTATAAACTACTTTTAATCTTTTTCTAAAATCATCCTTTTCTTCATCTGTAAATTGTGCTAACTTATCTTTTTTTATCTCTTCTCTCAATTCGTTTAGTTGTTTATTCACATCAAGTAATTTTGAAAAATACTCTTCTAATTTTTCTGAAAATCTATCTTCTATTTCTAAATCTCTAATTCCAGTTTCAAGTTCTGTAAATCTTAACATCTAATCACCCTAAAAAATAAAACCATTTTTTATGTTAGCTATTTCATTATGACATTGTCTTATCTGCTCTAGAGTTATTAATGTTCCTGGACCAGCTTCCCAACTTCTTTGCCACGAATTATAAGAATGAGTCAAATTCACTAAATCATATGCACTTCTACTTCCTAACCCATTTATTATTATTTCTATAATTCTTACAAGCGGTTCTTCTGCCACTTCTTGTGAATTTTTTAGATTATCATAATTATATTTAAATTCTCTATATGCTTCTGGAACGACTGGACCATATTGCCAAGCTTCTATTTCATCTCTAAAAGCTGGTTGATTTAGATAACGTAATGAAGCAGCTTGAATAAAATATAATAATTTTTGTAAAACTAAATTAGATGTATTTGGATTTAATCTCAATATTAAAGAACATATTCCTCTTAATCTCTCTGTCATTTTTTCCACCAATCCTTTCTGTGTTAGAATTAATTCTACCATTCTTTATAAAAAAAGTCAAAATATATTTTACTATTTTGACTTTTTTCTTTATTATAAAGTTTCAAAATTTTCTAAAGCTTTTTTATGTATTCTATGAATATGCATTACTGAATAATTTAATTTCTTTGAAATCTCTTCCCAAGTTAAATTCATAACATATCTTGCCTGTAATAAATTTTTTTCATTAGAATTTTTCAGTTTTAAAATTTCTAAAATTAAATTAGCTTGAAAAGTTTTTAATTCAAGTAATCTATCTTTTATAAGGTTTTCCACTTCTATAATTTTATCTATTTTTTCAATTATGTTAGTATCATCTTGCAAAGGTCCACCTTCTAATTTATCTTTTGAATATTGAATAGCTTTCACATTATCAAGATTACTTTCAAGTTCTTCTAAAGTCTGTTCCAAACTTTTAATCTCTTGTTTTAATTTATACCCTTGTTTTAAGTATTCTTTTTTATTCAAATTTTACACCTCACAAATATAAATTAAATTCATTTTCTAAAAAGTGTATTAGAACCATAAATGGCATAATAGGAATTAAAATTATTAATAGTAGTAAATCCTTGATCGCACTTTTTCTTAAATTTTTATCTTTCAAAAATCTTATAAATTTCCCAGTATCATAAACAATTACTACAAGATAAACAATAACTATGTAGAAAATATATAAAAGTCCAGCTATTTTTAAAATCATTTAATCCTCCTTCTTCCAGCTAGAATAAGAAATATGAACATTGTAATTATAAGTTCTTCCACAATTTTTACATATCATTTCATTATCTTTGTTTTCTTCAAAGTCTATTTCTTTTTCAGAGTATATAGCCCCACAATAGGGGCATATAAGCTCGTTAGCCTTTATAGTTTTCATCATTTTTCCTCTCTTTCGATTAACCAATCTAAATATTTTCTAGCTTTTTTATAATCTTCCAATCCATTTTTCTTCTCAGCTCTTAAGATATATTTGATGATGTTTCCTAGACAGAACCATTTGAAATATTTTCCAAGTATGACTCTTATAATATCTATAGATTCAATATTTAAACCTGGTAACTTATAATGTTTTGGACTATTTATATTATCAATTTTTTCTTCTGGGGCTTCTTCTTTTTGTGTCTCTTTAGAATTTAATTTTTTACACATCTCCAAAAACTCTTTTGCATTTTTTTTTAAAGTTTCATCTTTACTACAGCCATTCATTCTGTTAGCATATCCTTTTTCTACACAATTATCACGATTTGGAGAATTTATTGAACAAAATGGACATTCAGAACATCTAGGTTCTTCTCCATTAAGTATTTTTTCACAAGATTCTATATGTTGATTCGTTATTTCTATGAAATCTTCTTTTTTCATTATTTATTTTTCATCTCCTTTATAGTTTCTCCAAGTGCCTTAGAGATTTCTTCTCTCTTCTTTTCCTCTTTTCTATACTTCTTTAGTTGTTCTTCAGAAATTTTTACTATCATTTCTTTTTGTTTTAACTCTTCTTTAAGTTGTAAATTTTTATTCTCTAGCTCTTTATTGTCAAGTTTTAATTGTTCTATTAACTTTTTCCAAGATTCTAATAAATTATTTTTCGCATTTACCTGAACTATTAAATTTTCATTTTCAAACTTTAACTCTTTAAGGTCTCTATTTAAGAAAAATACCAGTTCAGACATACTAATCAAGGTTCTTTGGTTTTCTTCCAGCATCATTTATCACCTTCTTCATTTATCCACTTTTGACCTGCTAGAACTATCATTGACTTTTTATTTTGTTCACAGATAAACTCTAATAAATTTTTAGCAATTATTTCTGCTTGCTCTATTGTTATTTCTTGTTCTTCTATTTTCTTTCCAATAACAGCTTTTATTATAGGTTTTTTATTTCTTAGTTCAAAGGTTATCATTATTCCTCCTAAGCCATCATACAAGCATCTTCAATTTCAGAAACAACCATATTTATCAGTTTTTCAGCTCTAGTTAAAGAACCCTTAATCATAGTTCTTAACTTCTTATCATCTTTTTCGCTCCAGAAAGAAAAAATAACATCTATATTCTCTCTAGCATATTTAATTCTTTTTAAAATCTCATTTAAAAATTCAATTTCTTTTTGAATATTCTTTTCTTTTACTAAAATTTCATTAGGTATTTCATTTATTAGCTCACTTAACTTTTTATTAAGAATATCAGTCCTATCATCTTTTAAACGACCAATATATTTTTTTAGTATCTCCATTATGCAAGAATACAACCAATGAGCTGTGTCATCAGCCTTTTTATAATAAATATCAATAAAAGCTGTTTCATAACCTATAAACTCTTTTATAATGTCTAAATCTTTTTTCTCTTTTATTCTTTCAGTTATACAAACATCATCAGTAATTTTTTCAAGAGTTTCAATAACTTTATTCTTTCTTTGAAAATAGATAGTAATCATTTCATAAAGATTATAAAGATTTATGTAATACATAAACTTTTCTTCTACTCTTAATCTAAGATACATTCTGTCTACTATAAATTTCAACCTATCAGTTATTTGATTCATCTTCTTATTAGAAAGAGTTTTTATTCTTTCTTTTAAAGCTGGATGGTTAATCCAGCAATAATAGAAATCATCTACACTATTTTTTAGTTTCTTAGTATTTCTTTCAGATTTAATCTTCCTCATACCATTTCACCTCATAAATAGCAGTTATTATTTTTTCTCTAAGTTCATTGCTTACATTTTCTTCATCAAAAATCTTTGCTATTTTATTCATTAGTTTTGCATTTTCATCAGAAAAATAAGATTCAGCCTCTTCTTTATACTCCTTTTTAAATTTTTCTATCTCTTCAAGGTATTTTTTCTCAAATAAATTATCTGCAGTTTCTGGACAGTTTCTAGGATCATAAGCAGTAAACCAAAACTCTTTACCTTCTTCCTCACTACTATCTCTATATCTTTCACATCTATATTTCAATGGACAAGTCCTATTAGCACAATAACAAATATCATAATTCATTTTTAAACCTCCTTACATCAGACAAGCTTTTAAAATCATATAAGCATCAGCTGCATCATCACTATCAGCCTCAACACCTGTAAACTCAAAGAACTTTTGCATCATAAACTCTTTCTGTTCTTTTCTATGAAGAGGGACACCTTCAAATCTATTTTTCCAAAGGATTGGTGGAATAATTAGATATTCTATTCCCAATCTTTTGATATGATACATAAGCATTCCTCTAACTTCACTAAGTTTTGCTAAAACATCAGAATTTAAACCTAAAAACACATCTTCCAGGATGATATAATCAATCTTACCTTTTTCCAGTATCTCAACAATCTCTCCAACTATTTCAAATCCTCTTTCTCTAAAATCATCTTTATCAGATTTAATAGTTTTCCATCTTACAATATTTCCTTGGTGAGAGTATGCAATCCCAGTTGAAGTGGAAGACAAGTCAATTGACAGAACACTTTTAGTATTTAGATCCTTAGGAATTACACAGACTTTTTTAGTTTTAGCAACTAATTTATTTCTTTCTCTAAGATTTCTTTCAGTCTTAAGTCTTTTTTGCTTCTTTCTCTCAACTACATCTCTGCAAGTACCATTTCTAATTTGGTTGAGAGTAGTCATTTGAATATTGCTAGTTAATAAAAATCTAACTTCGTAACAATGATTAGTTTTTTCTTTAAAAAGATATTTATTAACTACAAACTTTTCGTTGTATTTATTTTCAAACTCTTTTCCAACTATCTCATTTAAGTCTAGTTTCATTTCTCGCCTCTTTCTCTCTTCTTTTTAAATCTTTGTATATATCTCTGAACTGTTGCTGGACCTCAGGACGCATTTTATCAAAATACCATTTATTCTTTTTTAGGTATTCTAAAAGCTCCTCGGAGGTTTCACAATAAAGTCCACGATAATAAAATTCTTTAAAACAAGCACCTTTTGGTAAATCCATTTTTCCTCCTGGCACATTTGCTGTAACAGTTGACAGCTTTTAAAATTTCTTGTAACGTTACAAAGTTAGTTAGTACCTATATTTAATGATTACTGTTACAACGTGACAGCTAAAGGGCAAGTTGTTTACACACTCACTTATTTATTCTTTCTCTCCTACCCTTTTTTTATATTACTATAATATTTATATATATTATTATATATAAAGAAAATACTGTCACACTGTAACACTTTAATTCTAACTTATTTATTTTAAACGTTTTAAGTCTGTGACAGCTTTTAAAGTTTCTTGTAACAATGTTACAGCAACTGTCACAAAATTTATTTTTTTATAAAATATCTTTCTTGTTTTCCTCTTTTTCTAAACTGTTTTACATCAAGTCCAAAATTTTTGCACATATTTTCTTTAAAGGTATTATAAGAAATTGCCTTATATCCATTTTTATTTGCCCAATCTTTATAACCATTCAATTCATATTGCTTATTATCCACATTAAAATGCCCCTCAAATATAGCTGTACAAGGATAGTTATTGATGATATAATCAAACTCCATTGGAATTAAACTATCATTTTCTAAATAATCAATAAACTCAAATAATGGGTTATTGTTTCTATTGAATTTATCTAAAAGTTCCTTATTTTTTTCTGTTTCACTAAACTTTTTATTTTTTAGAACTCTTTTTAGTCCCTCAATCCCAACCTTGATTAAATATTCCATACAATCTTTATTTTTGATTTTATCTAAAAAATAAGGGTCATAATCTTTATTAGCTTGTGTAAAACTGTTAAGAAAAGGAATTATAATTACTCTCCGTGCTGTTGCTCCAGTAGGATCTTTTATCTTAGGTATCTCATTAGCACTAAAAATAAATTTTGCATAACAGTTAAATTCAATAGGATCCTTCCCCTTTTGTTCTGCTGTGATAATATCTCCTGTAACTAATTTTCTAAAATTCTCACTCTCTGGAATATATCCACTCCCTATATCGTCACCAATATTTAGAAGTTTATTAGCTACTTGGTACAGTCTAAATCTTGAATTTGTAATATCATCTAAGTTCAAAGCACTAACATTACTTTTCCCTATCAGATGTGATAGAATTTTTAAGAAAGTACTTTTACCATTTGCTTTATCTCCAACAATTACAAATGCTTTTCCAAGCTCATTCTTAGTAAAAAATATATATCCTATAATCTCTTCTAGTAAGTTTCTAGCATCTTTTTCACTGCAAATAAATTTGTTGAGAGTGTGATCCATAAGTTCGCTATAAATATTAGGATTATAATTCCAAGAAATTTGATTAGTAATTACAAAGTCAGGACTAAAAGGATATAACTTATCTTCCAGTATCGAGTATATTCCATTGTTAAAAGCTACAACTCCATTATCATTTCTGATTTTTGGTGGAGCTATCAGCTTTAAATATTCAAGAATCTCTTTTCTCTGCCTAGAAGAAAGTTCTTCAATTTCTTTTATCATTAATTTTTGTATCTCTTCACCTTTAGCATAGATTTTTCCGTTGTATTGATACAACTCATTATCAATTTTTACTATTTTATATTTGCCTTTCAAATACTCCGCAAACTTAAAAAATAAAAACTTTCCTCTTTCTCCGTAAAATATACTTTTGTCTATTTCTATATTAGTTGCGTTTTCCACTATTTCTTTAACTTTTGATGTCCCCTCTGCCTGTAATACCTCATTAAAGTCTTTATATTTTCCAAGGTCCACCTCATATAATTTATGAGAAATAGAACTTAAAAGAGTTTTTATTCTCTCTTTTCCATCTCTTCCTGGATCATCATTATCAGTAGCTATTATTATCTTTTCAAATTTCTCAAGCCATAACTTTTGATTATCCACACATTTTACATTCTTTGCACCAAATGGAAGAGAGATTACATTATAGCAATCAGCTTCAACACAACTTAAAAGGTCAATCTCTCCCTCAACTATAATTACATAGCTAAAATCTTTTACATTATGCCAGTTAACAAAATAATTAGTCAGACTTCCTGGCTCTGATGATAATTTTTTATCAAGAGTTCTATATTTAATAGAAACTATCTTTCCTTTCTCATCTACTATTGGAATCATCATTGAATTATATTTACCTTTACGGCAAAAGGTATTTAAAAACTTTTCTGATATCCCACGTCCTTTTAAATAATCAATCCAATCTTGTCCTAAATGATTTTGTATTTGATTTTTAAAGAACTCTGTAAAATCTTTTGCTTTTTCTTTAGCTGGAGTTTCTATCACTTTCACATTTTTAATAAGGTCCATATCAAAATCTTCTATTTCAGATATATTGCCACCCTGACCTGTGGAGTGGCAATAATACTGTCCAGTAGTTACATTAACTGTAAAATCTGGATTATCTTTTTCTCTTTTACAAATAGGACAATAATTAAATCTTAGCTCATCGCCATATTGTTTATAGTTGTCATATTTACTCATTGTCCGTAATCCTCCTTACTAAAATGGAAACTCGTCATCATCTAAGCTAGTAGCTGTTGTAATATTTTTATTTGTTTCATAAGCTAAATCATCATTAACTGGTTTATTCTTTTCTTCTTTTGCATATTTATCCTCAAAGAATATTACAGTTGATGCCTCCATCTTATTTATAATTTCATCACTTGTTTTTCTTGATTTAATATCAAAGAAGTCTTTTATCTCAAGGTTGATGTTATCTCCCTCTTTTTTAGTTTCTATAATCATTCCTATTTGCTTTCCGTGTAAGTCTTGTAGGAATGTTCTTTCTATCTCTTTTCCACCGAATCCTTTAACTGTCTTTTTAACTTCTTTTAAGTTTTCAGATTTTAATTTGCAAAGATATAAAAGTCTGTTAAGAGATTTTGTAGCAAACTCATTCTCTGTACCATCACCTTTTAAAAACCAAAAGTTTACTCTTCCATAGTTCACATCATTTTCAAAAGCTATTGTTACTGCTTTGGCTTTTGATTGCTTTGAGTCTGTAAGGTATGCCTCTTTTATTTCCATCTCATATATTCCGTTTACTGTTATTTTTTCTCTAGTTCCTGTCTTAGCTGTTAAATCTTCTTGTTTAGTGTTCCATAGTGCCATTTGGCATCATCTCCTTTTTTTAGTTAAAATATTCTAATATCGCTTTGTTTATTAATGTTAAATCATTTTCTATATCATCAGTTTCAAACATCTCAATAGGACTTTTTGCAGGATCTTGTCCGTTGACTTTAAAGTTATAGTCATTCTCACTACCAAGAGCTAAAATAACTATTGAGAAAAGTCCCTCTACTACCAATTTTTCATCAAGAAATTTTCCTACAGTTTTCATTGAGAGTTTTCCATCTTGGTCCTTTTGAGTGTGAGCCATAAAATAAACTATTAAATCACTTCTCATCTCGTCTACCTTTTGAAAAATATCTACAATCCCAAAAGCTAACCTTTCAAATTTCTCAAATCCCCTTTCTTTAGCACTCTCTTTATATCCAAAAGTCAAAAGATAATTAAAATCATCTATTATGAGAGTTTTGATTTTATTGTTTGAGTTTATCTTGTCTAGTGCTGCATAAACTTTTTGAATGTTTGTTGTAACAAAAATATTTTTATTTTGTAAGCTATATGTTTTTCCAGATCCTTTAAAAGGAAGTGGTTTATCTACACACTTAATAACAAAAGTTTCTTCTGGAATAAGATTTCTTATTGATGTAGATTTTCCAGTTCCACTATTCCCTAAAATTAATACTTTGTAAGCCATTTATATCACCTACTTAATTTTTAAATTTTCTTTGTATATAAGTCTTGCTCCTGGCACTTCTTCTCCATTTTGGAGAGCTTTTTTTATATCATCTTTCTTAGGTTCGTAAGTTCTTTCTATCTTTTCCCTCATAAATTCCTCAGGTATTAAATCTTTATCAAATACATCTGTTGATGGTGGATTTACTCTTAAAGATATAGTTCCTAAAGATGTTTCTATCTTTTTAATATCCATTTTCTTCATATTAAATTTGATATAAGATTTAAAATTTTCTATCTCTTTTTTCATTTTATTTTTTAGATTTGTTAGTCTTTCTATCTCTGCTGTAACCATCTCTAAATCTGATTCTTGGTTTCTTATTACCTTTATTATTCCCTCAGATTTATTTACTAATGCATTTTTTAATTCTGTTTCTAGTTCTTCCAATGTTTCGTTATCTCTTATTTCTCCTGTTTCCTCATCAATAGCTGCAAGAAATAACTCATTCAATTTTTGTTCTTCAGAAACTAATTCATATAACTTCATTTTTTGCTCCTTTCATGGTATAATACCTTATCGTTTATTTTTTTGTTTGTACTTGTTGAGGTTGCCGCCTCTTCAAGTACTTTTTTTATATACTCAAATGTTAATCCGTGACGCTCTGCAAAATACTCTGCATTTACTATTCCTTGATGAGTAACAATTCCTTTTTTCTTGAGTTCTGCATTAAGTCCTCGAATTATCCCACCAGCCTTACTATATTGAAAGCCAGTTATTTTAGATATGTCCTCAATATTCAAAAAGAATAAGTTCATACTCTCCCTCCTTTCTAAGTAAAGTTTTCTATAATAACAAATGCTGTTATTAGCATTATTACTACCCCTGCAAAAATAGCACAAGAAAGTTGTTCTTCTTTCTTATTAATGATTTCTTCCTCCAAAGCATTTCTCACTGCTTTATTTATCATTGCTCTTGCATATTTAGTATCAAAATCTTCTATTCTATATTCTGTTTTCATTTCTTCTCCTTTCTTAATTCAAATATTCTTCATAGCCCATTTCTATAAGCTCTTCATCTGTAAATTTACTTAGATATTCTCTTAAAGAAATTTCTTTATCTAGTCTGTAGATAAAATATACAAGGTCTTTTCTTCCCTCTCCTTGCTCTTGCCCTGCGTCTTGCCTCAACTCCAACAATTCGAGATATCCTAATTCTTTAAGGTTTATATTTTTATCTATTGCCATTTTTATTTTTCCTCCTCACTTTCTTCTTTTTCTATAATTGGTAAATATCCATGTGCTTTTAAAAATTCATATAGGAATAATCTTCCTTTTTGTGTCCAATATGTATGTGGTTTAGCTCCTTGTGTTCCATCAGGTCTGTTGTAGTTTTGAGTTTTTGTTTGTGTATATCCTTTATCAGCATATTTTTGATATAAAAGCCAAACTCCACTTTGAGTATATTGGATTCCTAATTCGTGTAGTAATTTGTTAAAGCCTTTTGCTGCCATTCCATAATCTTTAGCTATAATTGTTGTACTTAACAAATCTTTGCATTGTAAAATCACATCATAATAACTTGCTTTAGGTTGAAGTTCTGCTATTTGTTGATCTTTTACTTTATTTTCTAATTGTAAGTTTTCAATAGTTTCTTGTTGCTCGTAGGCAAGTTTTAAAGCCTCTTTAAATGAAGTTGGAATTTTTTGTCTTATAATATTTTCCATTTCATTAAATTTGTTTATGTAAGCCATTTTAAATTCTTGGTATCCTTGAATGTTAAACATATAAAGTGTAAATCCATCTTTTGTTAAAAGGTATTCTTTGTACTCCCTATTTTGTCCATTTACCTTATAAGTGCTTGGAATTATTAGAGAACCCACATTTGGGGTTTCTAAAATTTTTTCTAAATCCCTTATAATATGATCGTGTCTTTTTCCTAATTGTTCAGCTATTGTTCTACTGTTTACTACATTTTGTCCGTTTACATTGTTGATAACTACTTCTAAATTTTGCATTTTATTTTTTCCTCCTCTATCTTTTTTTTACTTATTACGTAACTTATTCTGCAAAAAAAATTTCCCAAGGTTTTTTTAAGTCTAAAATTTTTATCAATTTTTCAATTTCTATAGTAGTAAAAATTCCTTTTTCTAGTTTACTAGAGAATGTCTTCGGTGTAATTCCTAGTTTTTCTGCGACTTCTCCTTGAGTTAACCCTTTTGCCACTATTCTTCCTTTTAATTCATTAGTTAAAACCATTTTTTTCTCCTTTCTCTTTTGTTTCTTATTACGTAACAAAAGTATACTATATATTTTTTTGCTTGTCAAGAAAAATTTTACTTAATACGAAAAAAAAGTAAATTAAAAAGAAAATATTTACATTTTAAGAAAAATATATTATAATAAAAATGTAAAAACAAAATACAAGGAGATAATTATTATGGAAGTTAAATATACAAAAACTCAGGAAACAATAGCTAGGCGTTTAAAAGAAAAAAGAGAAGAAAAAGGATTTACTTTAGAAGAGGCAGCTAAACATATTAATGTTTCGAAAGTTACTTTACATAGATATGAAAATTTAAATATTTTAAATATCCCATCAGACAAAATAGAAACATTGGCTAAGTTATATGGAACTACTCCTAAATATATTATGGGGTGGAGTGATGATGATGCTGTTACGCCTAAAGAAGAAGTTTCTCCAACTTATCGTTGGGTTGCTAGAAATGCTAAAAAAATGAATGAGAAAGAACTTGAAAAATTACAATCTCTTATGAAATTAACATTTGATATTTTTGATGACGAGGAGGAATGATTTGGAAACAAATTTTGAAGAAACCACTAAACTTGCACACAACATTCTTATTAAATATTCTGATGGGACATTTCCTATTGATATTTTTAAAATTATACGTGAAAATTTTAAGAATATAAAATTAATACCATTCAGTAAATGGAAAGCAAAAACAAAAATTAATGGAACTATGTTTGAAGAACTTAAAACAGATTATGGTATGGCTTTTTATGATGAAAAAAAATACTGTATAATTTATAATGATGCAAAGTGTCTACAAACTCAAAGATGGACTGTGGCTCACGAATTAGGACATATTTTACGTGGACATTTATCTAATAATGAATATTTGATGTATTCTCCTGATAACACACCTTTTGAAATGGAGGCTAATACTTTTGCAAAACAATTTCTAGTACCTTTTCCTATTATTAGGTATTTATTTAATTTTTTAGGAAGGCGTATTATTTATCCTTGTGATATCGAAGAAATCTTTGATGTTGGTGTTGGTGCATCTTCTAATATTATTAATCATCTCAATAAATTACGTTACTTACCAACTAATATCAACTTAGAAAACAAATTTAGAAATTATTTTTTAAAATGGAGATGATGTTGTGGAAATGATTGATTATATTAAAGAACATTTTGATGATATTATAAATGAATTAGGTATAGAAACTATTAACCCAGATAGAAGATACTGGTTAATTAGAGCAGGAGAAAAAGGTGTATTTTTTAATGAATTTTATGGAAGAGGGTTTACAGGCATTGGATATGGAATTAATGATTTAGAAATTTTAACTAATTCTACTAGAGATGAATTGAAAGATATTATCGAAAAAAAATTCCCTGAGGAGAAACAACCTGGACATATTTCTGGGAAAATCTATAATTTTATGCACGAAATAAAAAAGGGAGATGTCATTGTTATGCCGTCATCAGGAAGAAAAAACGTTGCTTTTGGTATCATTGAAAATGATGAAGTCTTCATAGATAATTCTTTAATTAGTGGAGAATCTCTTCTCGAAGAAGATAATAGCATAGATATTCCTGATAAAAGAAGAAAAGTTAAGTGGCTAAAAATCGTAAATAGTAGATTTTTACAATCTAAGCTTATTTTAAATCTTTTTTCTCCTCATGGACTTTCAGGGATAACTGATCCTGAGGTAACAAAATTAATAGATATTAATGTCAATGATTTTTTCTTAAAAGAAGAAAACGCTTATTTAAGTTTTCAAGTTAATAGTGAAAAGCAAATTAACTTAAATGCTTTATCAAATTTAATGTCTGTCTTAACTGATATTTCTTCTACATATTTAGAAGATAATCAACAGTTCTCTGTACAAATAAACCTTAATTCCCCAGGAAAAATTGTAATTTATGGTGCTAAAGTAAGTCTAGTCTTAGCCTTTTTAGTTCTGTCTTTTTTGGGAGTAAAATTCAAATATGCGAAAGGAACGGAGGAATGTACTGTTGATACTCCAGGACTATTCACTTTTTTCAAAGAATATTTATCTCATCAAGAAAAAATGGAAGAGTTAAATATAAAATATATAGAGGCTATCAATCAATTAAATATTGAAGAGGCTGAAAAGATAAAATTAATCAGAGAAAAAAATAAGCATCAATAATAGATGCTTATTACCAAATTACTGTAATATTTTTAAAAACTACTATTACAGAAAATATTAACGTCAAAAATATCGCTAAATCATTATCAAAGATTTTAGATATAAAATAATTTAAAATTAAAAAAAGAAAAGAAATAAAAAATACATAAATAGCTATACCTCTAATTATACTAACTAGCATTTTTCTCACCTCTTTCTCTTTTTTTATATTTTAAAATTAAAATATACTTTTGTCAATTAAAAAAGCAAAAAAAAACAGTCCCTACGCCAATAGGAACTGTCTAACATACAATTAACCGAAGTCAACTATATGTCTATAGCAAGAATATTATATCACGACTTTGGTTATTTTGTAATACACAAAATTATGAAAGGACGTGATTTTTTTATGAAAAATCCTAATAATTATGGAACTATTTACAAAATGAAAGGCAATAGGCGAAAGCCTTGGATAGCTCGTAAAACTATTGGATATGATCCTATTATTGGAACTCAAAAAAAAGTTACTATTGGTTGTTATGAAACCAAAAAAGAGGCTATGGAAGCTCTTTATTTTTACTTTGAAAAACCTGAAAGATTATTTTCTGATAAAATGACTTTTAAAGAAATATTTCACCTTTGGAGAGAAGATCACTATAAGAAAATAACTCCATACACTAGAAAACATTATGATAAATTCTATAGAGTTTGTATTTCTGATTATTTTGATAAAATGACTTTTAAAGAAATTAAAACTTTACAAATTCAAAAGTTTATAGATGGACTATGTTCTCACTATGCGAGAGCTACAATCAAGATTATAAGGGCTATTCTCAAGAGTATTTGGTTGTTTGCCCTAAAAAATGATTATATTGATAAAAATATTGTAGAATTGGTTGATATTAATAATGAAGCTAAAAGGAAAGTTATTAATAGAAGAGTTTTTACAAAAGAAGAAATTCAAATTTTATTTAACAATACTCATATACCTTATATTGATACTATTTTAATTCTGATTTTTACAGGTTTAAGAATAAATGAACTTCTAAGTTTGAAAAACACCGATATTAATCTTGAAGAAAAATATTTTATAACAGCTGGTAGTAAAACAGATGCAGGAAAAAACAGACTAATTCCAATTAATTCAAAAGTTTTACCTTTAGTAACGAAAAGAATGAAACTTCACAATCAATTTCTTATAATGAAAGAAAATTCTCAAATAACTTATTCAAGTTACAATTATTATTTTAAAAAAAATTTAGAAAAAATAAATATAAAAAATCACACAGTGCACGATACGAGACACACATTTGCAACACTTTTAAACAATGCTAATGCTAATTCCAAGAGTATTACAGAATTGATAGGTCACGAAAAATACCCAACTACAGAAAGAATCTATACTCACAAAGATTTAGAAGAACTTAGAAAAGCTATCGACCTATTATAGTTTGCTGCCTATTTGCTGCCTACAACAAAAAATAATCCTATTTTTGTTATAAAATAATACAAATATAAAAACCTCTAATTTCAATTATTTAATAAATATAAGGAATTAGAGGTTTTGTTTTAATACATACTAAATAACGAAACGTTACCTTTGATACTATTTTAACTTTTGCTTTTTATTAATGCTATTTTTTATTTGATGCCTATTTGGTGCCTATAATTAATAATTCATGAAAAATTTTAAGCTGATTTAATTTCACTCATTTTCTCATAGAAAGTTTTTTGCAATATTAAACTTTTTATCATATAATAAGATATCTCTTATCAAAATATTTTAGTTTTTTTAATTTTTTGATATAAAAATTCTCTATTTTTCTATATCGTCAAAGAAATTTTTCATAAAATTATATTTGTAAATTTTATTACTTAGAAATTAAAAAATATATAAAATATGGTAAAATTAAACTATAAAAATATTAAAAACGGAAGTGCTCTTATGAATTATTTAGATCATAAAACAGAAGTAAAATATGTTGACGGTTTATTAGCACATTCACAAGAATGGCAATGGTTAATAAACGAAATTGAAAATAATTTTCAAATAAATAAAACAGGTTCTTGGGAACAATACCTTATTGAAAGTCAACATATAAAAGATATCTTTAAGTATTTTGTAAAAATTTTAGAAATTTGTGACAAAGAATGGAAATTTTCAAAAAAATTTTAAAGAAATATGGGAAATTGCAAAATTTTATATTGGGGCTACAGATGTTAACAATTGTACAAAGAAAATTTTTTCCAACCAAGTGATATGATACCCATAAAGGACACATATATATTATCAACAAATTAAAAAATATAAGAAAGTTGGTAATGTATGTCT
>NZ_JADYTX010000032.1 GCF_021531475.1 Fusobacterium perfoetens
TGCTTCTTTAGCTCAGTTGGTAGAGCCCACGACTGTTAATCGTGTTGTCGCTGGTTCGAGTCCAGCAAGAAGCGCCATTTTGAGAATATACAGACAACCTTTGAAGGTTGTTTTTTTATTTTATACAAGAAAATTATAAATTGATTTTTTTATGAAAAATTAAAAAATTTATCTAATATTAAAATAAAAACTTAAATGTTATAAAAAATATAAATAAAAAAGACTATTGTTAATAGAGTTTAGATCACTATTATTTACAATAGTCTTTTATTTTAATTATAGATTATATCCAAAATAGATATTAAATAAAACATCATTATTATCTAAGACATTATTTGTTATAGTTATTTCTAATGGTCCTAAGAAAGTATTCCATCCAAGTCCAACTCCATATCCATGATAAAAATCATCTGAGAAAGAGCTATTTCTTTGATATTGGAAGAATAAGTTATCAGCATCATAAGTAAGAATATTATACCTTCCCACTAAATAAAGATTAGAATCAATATTATATTGTAGATTAAGTCCAGCAATAAATACTTTGCTAGCAACAATACCATAGTGATGAACACCATAGAAATCAAATTCCTGATGATTTAAAGAGAATTTTCTAGAGCCACCTATTTTGAAAAGTCCTTCGTATTGATTATCAAAATTATTTTCAATAATTCCTCCACCAGATGTAAATAATCCGAAAGATAAATCTTTGGTAACTGGTAAAGCTTTGTAGAAATTATATTTATATCCTTGGAAATTAAAATCATCTGTTGAAATTCCTTTGTTTGTAAATCCCATTAGGTATCCAAAAGTTCCTTTTGATGGGAAAGTGATAGAATCTAAATTATCATGAATAATATAAGCTCCTGTCCAGAAATAATCTCTTATATCATCAAAAGGATATGAAAGTCCTGAGTTAAAAGAATATCCAGAATAAGTATATTTTCCAGTAACTCCAAATAGTGTATCATTATTAAGAGGAGTACTAAAATCATATTTTAAATTTAAGGATCTACTTATGTATTTTGAAATTAATTTTCCTTTATCATGACCATATAAAAATATTGGATTGTATTCATAAGAGATAGTGTAGTTTGTAGTAAAATCTCTTCCAAAGAATTTATATGAACTTCGATTTCCAAAACCTATTTTAGGGAAGAATGAAAGTTCACTATTGATATAGTAATTTTGCCCAAACATATTTTCAAAAGGTAAATCTGTATTAAGATTTAATGCAATACCATAGTTATTTGAAATATAACTTAGGTTACCATAAATTTTAAATCTAGGACTTTCTTTTATAGCAAAAGTAACTTTATCACCATCAACTTCATAAAAAACTCTATCCACGTACGAAAGAGCATATAATTTTTTAGCCCAAGTGTTTAAGTCCTCAATGGATAAAGAATCCTTTTTAGGTTTTAAATCAAGAACATTAGAACCGGATAAATATCTATTTCCACTTAATTCTATATGAGATACAGATGTTGAAAACTCTTTTAAATTTTCACCTTTCTCTTTTATAGCTAAGAATTTTTTTTCATTGCTAAGATTTTTAAGTTGCTTTGAAAATTTTTCAGTGGCAATCTCTCCCTCTTTAATAATCTCAGGTAAACTATTAAAATCAAGAGTTCCATAATTTTTTACATTAGGGACAATAAGCAAATCAACATATTCTTTTTGAATAGCTGTGCTTTTAAATCCATTGTATGTAGAAATTTTATCAACAACAGTTATTATATTTGATTTATCATTTATAACAGTTGGATTAGCAGTGATATCAACACCAATTATAATATCGGCTCCAGATCTTATAGCCTCAAGGACAGGAAAATTATCAGTAACTCCTCCATCAACAAAATATTCACCCTTGTGGTCAATAGGTGTAATAATAGATGGAATTGCCATACTCATAAGAACAGCTTTTGCTAAATCCCCCTCTTTTACAGCAAAACTTTTTCCAGTATTAATATTTGTAGAAATAGCTCTAAATTTTATAGGAAAATCATCAAAGCTTTTTATTCTTTCAGCTTTTTCAAAAGCTTTTTTAAAAGTCAGATAAATATGTTCTCCATTAACTATCCCAAGTGGAAAATATATATTATTATTTTCATCAATTGATATTCCAAGTGTTCCATCTTTCTCTAAAAGTTTTTGAGAGATGTTTTTTAGAGGTCTGTCAGAGCTATTTGAAAAAAGTTTGTCAAACTCTTGGGTCATCATAAATTCTTCTATTTCAGCAGGAGAGTATCCGATAGAATAAAGAGCTCCAACTATACTACCAGCACTAGTTCCTACAATTACATCAACAGGAACATTATATTTTTCCAAAATTTTTAAAACTCCAATATGTCCAGCACCTTTAGCTCCTCCTCCACTTAAGACAAGAGCTATTTTTGGAGAGGCATTTTTTTTATTAATATCAAATTTATTTTTAGACATATGTTGTTTTAAAAGTTCCAAATCTTTTATCTTTTCTTCAAACTCTTTTATATGTCTATCAACAGCATCAATTTTATCTTGTTTTGTATTAACTTGACCATAAAAATTTTTTTCCTCAGCAAAGCTAGAAAAAGTACAAACAATAAAAATCATAAAAAAAGAGATAAATTTTTTCATAGATTCCTCCTACTAAATGAATATTTAGATTATATCATAAAACAAAATTTTTTATGAAAAAAAATAAAAATTATAGTATAATAAGGGTAATAAAAAGAATAATGGGAGGTTGTTTTTGTGAAAAAATTAGCATGGTTATTGACAGTCTTATTGGTAGGATGTACCTCTGTAGAAGAGAAATCACAGGAAGAAAATCCTATTGTATATAATGTAGCTATCGTAAATACTAATAATGTAAATGGAAATATTGAAGAGGGAGTAGGATACTCGAGACTTGCTACGATTATAAAAAATGAAGAGCAAAAATTTGGTAGCACTAATGTATTTTATTTAGACGGTGGAGGAAATTTTTCTGGAAGTGAGTTTGCAGATAGTTCTCGTGGAGAAAATGTAGTAAAAATATTAAATGCAATAAATCTTCAAGCAACAACTTTGGGAAAAGGAGATTTTATCTACGGAACTGAAAGAATAAAAGAATTAGAAAAAATATCTAATTTTAGAATAGTGGCATCAAATGTAAAATATAGAACAGGTGGGGATTTTGTAAGACCATATGTTTTAAGAAATATAGGTGGAGAAAAAGTGGCTATAATAGGGATAGTTTCTCCAGCACTTTATGATGAGATGGACGAAAAAACTAAGGCTCAAATAAAAATAGAAGAGCCTATTTTAGTGATACCACAACTTTTGGAACTTATAAGAAAAAATAATATAGATTTTGTAATAGCTCTTACTTCTATGGATGATAGCAATCTAAATAGAGAGTGGAATATAAGTGATATAGTAAAAAATATTCCAGGAATGGATATTGTTATAAGTAGTGGAGAGGGAAATGGAAGTTCAATAAAAAGAGTAGGAAATACTTATATAGTAAGAGAGGATAAAAATTTCCAAAGTGTTGGAGTTACAAAAATAGATATGTATGCTAATGATTCTAATCCTCAAAAAATGATTTATGAAAAAATAGAGGCAAAGGATTTAAAAGCTTTAACAAAAGTGGAAAAACCTATAAAAATAGAAAAAGTAGAAGAGGTAGTTTCAAAAGAAGTTCTTCATAGAGCTGTACCAGGAGATACTTTATATTCTTTAGCCAAATATTACGGAGTAACAGTAGATGATATAAAAAATCTAAATCCAAGTATTGTTGGAAATAATATAAAAGTTGGAGAAACTTATAAAATATCAGAGAAAAAAACAAAAATAGTAGAGAAAAAAGTGGAGACACCTACTGAAATAAAAGCAGAAGAAAAAATTATAGGTGGAGCTGACGGAAAAACAGAAATATACATAGAAGAAAAAGAAAATCAAATATCAAAAGAGGAAGTTGAAGATTTTGATTCAATAGCTGTTGAGATGAATGATATGGAAAGTATACCTCAAGATGCTGTAGAAATTGGAAAAAATGATATACCAACAAATCCAGCTATGGAAGATTTAATAAAAACATTGAAATAAAAAAATAAGGGGGAGTAATGGACGTAGTATTGGATATAAAACAAGATCTGAAATTAGTTTTAACTCAAGAAATGAAACTTTCCCTAAATATTTTGGAGATGTCTTTATATGATTTAGAAAGATATCTAATAAAAACTACAGAGATAAATCCCCTTATAGATGTAGAGTTTTCGAATAACTATGGAAAAAAATACTCAAGTGATGATGAGGAATTTTCACCACTTGATTTAGCTCATAAAGAAGAAAGTCTTATTGATTATCTTGAAGAGCAGATTGGATATTTGAAAATAGATAAAAAGACAGAATTTTTATGTAAATATATTATAAATAATCTTGATAAAAAGGGATATCTTACACTTAGTAAAAAAGAGATAAAGGATTTGACAAAATTTTCTATGAGAGATGTAGAGAAAGCTTTAGAGATAGTTAAAAATCTAGAGCCAATAGGAATAGGTGCATCAAATCTTGAAGAATGTTTGATTATTCAGTTACATAAAAAAAATATAAATGATATTGTTTTGGAAAATCTGATAAAATATTTTTTAAAAGAACTTTCAGAAAAAAAATATGGTGAGATTTCTGAAAAGTTAAAAATATCTGAAAATAAAATTAAAAACTATCTGGAAGTTATAAGAAAATTAAATCCTATACCAGCCAGAGGTTTTTATATGGGAGATGTCACAAACTATATTGCTCCTGAAGCAGAGATAAAAATGGTAGATGGGGAATATCAAGTTGTGATGTTAAATGAAAATATCCCAAAAATAAAAATAAAAGAGATTGAAAATAGAGAGAATAAAACTTTTTATAATTCAGCAGTAAGTTTGGTTAATTTTATAGAAAAAAGAAGAGAGACCTTGAAAAAAATATTAGAAATTCTTTTGGAGAGACAGTATAGTTTTTTTTCAGAAGAAAATGGAAAATTAAAAACTTTTACTTCAAAAGAGTTGTCTGAGATATTAAAGGTACATCAATCAACAGTGTCAAGGGCGATAAAAAATAAATATGTCTTAACTGAGAAAGGTATAATGAGAATAAAAGATTTATTTGTTTTAAATGATACTAAAGAGGTTGTATGTAGTCTTATAGAGGAGCTAATTTTGGGAGAGGATAGAAAAAAACCTTACACTGACCAAGAGATAGCAGACTATATAAAAGGACAAAAAATAGATATAGCTAGAAGAACAATAGCAAAATATAGAGAAGAGTTGGGGATAAAATCGGCTAGCAAAAGAAAAATAAAAATTATTTAGGAGTGAAGATGAATATATCTCTTATAGAAATAGAGGAACATATAAAAAAATATATAAAAGTTATTACAACTGTCATAAATGTTGATGTTGGAGTTGTGGATAAAAATATGAAGAGAGTTTCTGGAACTAGCAGATATAACGATACTGTTGGTGAAAGAGTTAGAGGAAATGTTTTTAAAAAAACTATTGAAACAGGAGAAACAAGTATAATAGAAAATCCTAGAACTCACGACCTTTGTCAAATTTGTGCTGACAAAGAGTTATGTAAAGAAACTTTGGAAATAGCTACTCCTATCTATTGTAACGGAGAGATAGAGGGAGTTTTGGGACTTTTATGTTTTAATGAGGAGCAAAAAAATAAAATACTTTTAGATGTAGAGTCTTATCTTGATTTTACAAAACAGATAGCAGAATTTATTGGAATGAAGTTTAAAGAGTATAGAGAAAGTTTACTTCAAAAAGAGAGAGAGGAAACTTTAAATCAACTTTTAAACAATATGACAAAAGGTGTCATCCTAAGTGATGTAGATGGAAATATAACAAGTATCAATCAAATAGGGATAAAAAAATTAAAACTTTCTTTTAATCCCGAGGGAAAAAAGATGCAACTTATAAGTCAAAATGACTATATAATGAATGAAGAAATTTTTAAACTTATAATAGGAAAAAAAGAATATAATGTAACAGGAAAAAAAGTTCCAATGGTTTCTTTTAGTCAAAAAAAGATAAATGGTTTTATTTTTGATGATATACAAAAGATTAGCAAAAATATTGTTGAGGTAAGTAACCAATATAATAGAATTACTTTAGATGATATTCACGGTACATCTCAATCGATTCAATCTTTAAAAGAATATATAAAAACTGTGGCAAATTCAAATTCTACAGTTCTTATTACAGGAGAAAGTGGAACAGGGAAAGAATTAATAGCTCGTTCACTTCACTCTAGTGGAAATAGAAAAGATAAACCTTTGGTAGTAATAAATTGTTCTGCCATACCTGACTCACTTCTTGAAAGTGAACTTTTTGGATATGTAAAGGGAGCTTTTACTGGAGCTGATAACAATGGACATATGGGAAAATTTGAGCTTGCTAACGGTGGAGTTATTTTCCTTGATGAGATTGGAGATATGCCACTATATCTACAAGCAAAAATATTAAGAGTTATCCAAGAGAAAAAAATCGAGAGAATAGGGTCTAATAAGAGTATAGATTTAGATATTAAAATAATAGCAGCTACAAATGCTGATTTAAGACAAAAAATAAAAGAGAAAAAATTTAGAGAAGATCTTTTTTATAGATTAAATGTTATTCCTATTCAAACTTGTCCTTTGAGAGAGAGAAGAGAGGATATTGAACCAATAGTTAAAAAATTGATAGAGAAATATAGTGTAATCTCTGGAAAAAAAGAGATAGATATTGACGAAAAAGCTATGAATGTATTATTGGACTATGACTGGCCTGGAAATGTGAGAGAGCTTGAAAATGTTATAGAACTTATAATGAATACTTGTGGAGAGGCTGACAGGGTAACTGTGTCTATGCTACCTGAAAATATAAAACTTTCAAAAAATAAAAATATAATCTTGGAAGAGATAAAAAAAGAGAGTTTTGAAATTTTAGAAGATGAGTTCTGTGAAATAGAAAAAAACTATATTATAAAAGGTTTGGAAAAATATGGAAATTCTACTGAAGGAAAAAAAATTCTTTGTGACAAAATGAATATAGGACTTACAACTCTTTATAGAAAATTAAAAAAATTTAATATAGATAAGTAATAAGAGGAGAAAAAATGGCATTATTTGAAAGTAATACATCTACTGTAAAAGGTGGAGAGATGACAATAATATCAAGAGCAACTACCATAAAAGGTGACATAAAATTAGAGTGTAATATTTATGTGGCTGGTAAAGTTGAGGGTAATATTGAATCGACAGCTCTTATAACTGTAGGAGAAAATGGACAAGTTATAGGAAGTATGAAAGCTAAAAAAATAATTATAAGTGGACTTTTAAAAGGAAAGATAGAAACTGATGAGTTAGAATTAATATCTGGTGGAAAAGTTCAAGGAGATATAATAACTAAAATTCTTTCAATAGAAGAGGGAGCTATTTTTGAAGGAAATAGTACAATGAAAAGAGAAAATATTAAAATAGAAAAGAAATAAAAATAGAGGTTGCTACAAAAATTTAAAATGTAGTAGCCTTTTTTATTTTTATTAAATTTTCCATTGAATAAATGAATACAATTTCAAAATAGAATATATATTTTAAATTATATGTTCTATAACAGATTGTAATGATTATAAATTAGTGACGATTTAATATATTTTTAAAAATATTAAAATTTTGTTGTAATTTTTCTATAATCTGATATAATGTCAAGCAATAAATGAAATTGTTTAGGAGTGGAGGGAGAAATATGGAAAATACAAAAAAAATGAATCTGACGACAAAAATTTTTATAGCACTGATATTAGGAGTAGTTACAGGACTGATACTTCACCCAATAAAAGAAAATCCAATGGTAGAAAAATATCTTTTAAATTTTATATTTAACTTTTTAGGAAATGGATTTGTAAGAGCTATCAGAATGGTAGTAGTACCATTAGTACTTTGTTCTTTAGTAATGGGATCAGCTGGTATTGAAGATGTTACAAAACTTGGAAGAATAGGAATAAAAACTTTAGCTTTTTATCTTTCAACTACAGCTTTTGCAGTTGTATTGGCTTTAGTAGGAGGAAATATAATTAATCCTGGAAAGGGAATACAATTGGAAAATATAGCAACAACTGCTGTTAAAACTCCAGAAACAAAACCTTTTGTAGATATACTTTTAGATATGATACCAATAAATCCTATTGAGGCTTTAGCAACAGGAAATATGTTACAAATAATAGTTTTTGCAATATTACTTGGAGTGGCTCTTTCACTTCTTGGAGAAAAAGCATCTAATGTAAAAAAACTTTTTGAAGAAGGAAATAGTATAAGCTTAAAATTAGTTGAACTTATAATGAAACTTGCTCCACTTGGGGTTTACGGACTTATAGCTAAAACTTTTACAACACTAGGTTATGTGGCACTTATTCCATTATTTAAATATTTTATCGGTGTAGTTATAATTTTATTTATTCACTGTTTAGTAACTTACCAAGGAATATTAGTATTATTTGGAAAATATAATCCAATAAAATTCTTTAAAGGATTTGCTCCAACAATGATGATTGGATTTTCAACAGCATCAAGTAGTGCTTGTCTTCCATCATCTTTAAAAACAGTTCAAGAAAATTTTGGAGTCTCAAAAACAATATCATCTTTTACAATTCCATTAGGTAATACAATAAATATGGACGGAACAGCAGTAATGCAAGGGATTGCTACTATATTTATAGCTCAAATCTATGGAAAAGATTTAACAATGGCTCACTACATTTCAATAATTCTTACAGCCACTCTAGCATCAATCGGTACAGCTGGAGTTCCGGGAGTTGGAGTTATTATGCTTGGAATGGTTTTAGTTCAAGTGGGACTTCCATTAGAGGGAATCGGACTTGTAATGGGAATTGATAGATTTGTTGATATGTTTAGAACAATGATAAATATAACAGGAGATGCTGTTTGTACACTTGTTATAGCAAAAACAGAAGGCGAACAGTTGAAATAAATCTTATATAAATAAAAATCGGGAGCTTTGGCTCCCTTTTTAAATTAGAAATTTTCTTCTAAGATTCTTGCAAGTTGGTCAGGACAAGAAGTAGGTTTTGTTCTACAAGTTATACCTTTAAGTTTTTGGATAACTATATCTTTTGGTAAACCTTTTACAAGATTTTCTATTCCGTGAGTATTTCCGTCACAACCTCCAACAAATTCAATATCTTGAATAATTCCATTAGAATCTACATCTAAAAGAATTTCTTTTGCACAAACTCCAAAAGTAGCATAAGCTTTCATATTTTTCCTCCTAAAAAATTAAAAAAATTCAAGAATAATTATACTATATTTTTCAAAAAAAATCTGTAAAAATTTTTATAAAAAAATAAAAATAAAATAAACTTTTTTTCTAACCTTGACGTCATAAGAGTGAAGTTAATAAAAATGCATAATATATAATAAATTTCCCCAAAGTAAAAAAAGAGTGAGCAAAATCATTCTTTTTTTATTTTTTGTCATTTGTTGATTATTTAATTTATATAGTTACAAAAAATAAAAAAAGACTAGTCATTAAAATGCTGTCTTTTTTTATATTACCTATGAATTTGTTATTATTTGTTTAATGCTTTAACAATTCTTGGGCTTAGAGTGTTAGCGTTAGCTTTTAATATTTGCATAACTTCAACTTCGTTTGCAGATTTTAAAGTTTTTAAAACTTTAGTACAAACTTTAACTCTAAGAGGTTTTCCGTTGATCATTATTGAAACTGGTTGTAAATTTGGTTTCCAAACTCTGTTAGTTAATCTGTGAGAGTGAGAAATTTGATGTCCAAATGTAATTCCTTTACCAGTGATTTCACATCTTTGCATAATTGCACCCCCTAAAAAATAATTTGCATATTATTATATCATTAACTTAAAAATAAATCAACGGTTTTTTGCAAACAATGACAAAATTTTTAGATATTTTTAAAAAATTAAAAAAATAGAGTAAATATGTGATATAATATTGAGATAAAATATAGAAATTTTTAAAAAGGTGATAGTGTGAATAATCATAATTATAACGTATTGGAGTTTGATAAGTTAAAAGGTGTGTTAGCACAATATATGATGACAAAATCAAACAGAGATAGAGTAGAAAATTTAAAAATATATTCTGAGATTAACCAATTAAAAAAAGAGTTTGAAATCTTGAGAGATTTTATAGACTTCCATAAATATGATGGTGGAATAGAGATATTTAACCTAAAAGATATTATGGAAACTCTAAAAAAATGTGAACTTATCGGTATGTTTTTTGAGCCAGATGAGCTTTACGATATAAATCAAAACTTAAGAATTTTTAGACTTTTCAAAAATAAACTAGATGAACTTGATAAATATAAAAACTTAAAAGCTAGATTTAGTCAAGTTCCAACTTTAAAATTTATTGAGGATATAATCAATAAAACTATTGATAACGAAAAAAATATCCAAGATGAGGCCTCTCTTGATTTAAGAGATATAAGACTTCAAAAAAGATTACTTGCTACAAATATCAAAAGAAAATTTGATGATATGTTTAATGATGAAAGTCTTTCAAGAGCTATCCAAGAAAAAATCGTTACAAACCGTGATGGAAGAAATGTTATACCAGTAAAAGCAGATTTTAAAGGTATGATAAAAGGGATAGAACATGACAGATCTTCTAGTGGACAAACAGTATTTATCGAGCCACTTGGAGTAGTATCTTTAAATAATAAAATGAGAGAGCTTGAAGCTCGTGAAAGAGAAGAAATTAGAAAAATTCTTTTAAGAATCACTGACCAAATAAGAGTAAATATAGATGATGTTACAAAAATAGCTGAGTCAGTTCTTGAGATAGATAATCTAACAGGTAAAACAAGATTTGCAATGGACTATAGATGTAATATTCCTGAGATAAATCAAAGGGAACAACTAAGTATTGTAGCTGGAAGACACCCTTTTATAGATAGAGATAAGGTTGTACCATTGACATTTGAAATTGGAAAAAAATATAATACATTATTAATAACAGGACCAAATACAGGAGGAAAAACAGTTGCTTTGAAAGTTGCTGGACTTTTAACTTTGATGGCACTTTCAGGTATTCCAATCCCTGCTGATGAAAAATCTAGTATTGGATTTTTCTCAGGAGTTTATGCTGATATTGGAGATGAACAAAGTATTGAACAATCTCTATCATCATTCTCTGGTCATTTGAAAAATGTCCAAAGTATACTTACATCAGTTACTAAAAACTCTCTTGTACTTTTAGACGAGCTTGGTTCTGGTACAGACCCAGTGGAGGGGTCAGCTTTTGCTATGGCTGTTATTGATTTCTTAAAAGATAGAAAAGTAAAATCAATGATAACTACTCACTACAGTGAAGTAAAAGCTTATGGATATAATGAAGAGGAAATAGAAACAGCCTCAATGGAATTTAACTCTGATACTTTATCTCCTACATATAGACTATTAATTGGAATTCCGGGAGAAAGTAATGCTCTTACAATTGCAAAAAGATTGGGAGTTGCTGAAGAGGTAATTGAAAAAGCAAAATCATATATAAGTGATGAAAATAAAAAAGTTGAAAAGATGATAACAAATATCAAAGAAAAATCTGATGAGTTAGAATCAATGAGAGTAGAGGTTGAGGCTCTAAAAGAAAAAGTAAAACAAGAACAAATAGAATATGAGGAAAAACTTAGAAAATTAGAAGTTGAAAAAAATAATATTTTAAAAGAGGCTTATGAAAAAGCAGATCAAATGATGAAAGATATGCAAAATAAAGCTGCTGCCCTTGTTAAAAAACTTCAATCAGAAGAAACTAAGAAAGACGACGCAAAAAGCGTTCAAAAAAGTCTTAATATGCTTAGAACAAATCTTGGTAAAGAAAAAGATGAAAATGTTGAACAAAAACCAAAAGTTGCAAGAAAAATCGAGTTTAAAGAGGGAGAAAAAGTCCTTGTTAATAGCTTAAAACAATATGCAGATATTTTAAAAATCAATAAAAGTAAAGAAACTGTACTTATTCAAGCTGGTATTTTAAAACTTGAAGTATCTTTAGATGACATCAAAAAAATCACAGAAAAGAAAACAAAAGAATATACTCAGGCTACATCTTCAAAAAGCAGTCGTGTAAGTTCAAAAATTGACTTAAGAGGAAAAATGGTAGAAGAAGCAATCTATGAACTTGAATCATATATGGATAAAGCTGTTTTAACAGGATATAAAGAAGTACAAGTTGTTACAGGAAATGGAACTGGAGCGTTAAGAAAAGGAATAGTTGAATATCTAAAAAATTGTAGATATGTAAAAGATTTTAGATTTGGTGGACAAGGAGAAGGTGGTGTAGGTTGTACAGTGGTAACATTGAAATAAATTATACCCTTATCGTTGCAATCGGTGGCTCTGGTAAAAGAATGGGTTTAGGTTATCCAAAACAATTCCTACAATATAAAGGGAAACCACTTTTTGTGAATATTTTAGAGGTGGCAGAGAAATCTCCTATTGTGAAAAATATTGTCCTAGTCACTAAAAAAGAGCTTATAGATGAAGTAAAAGAGGTTTGTAAAACATTTGAAATAAAAAAAATCTCTCATATTGTAGAGGGAGGAGCTGAAAGACAGGACTCTATCTACAATGGTTTAAAATGTTGTGAACTAAATTCTCTTATAGCTATCCAAGACGGAGTTAGACCATTTTTTAAAGAGGAATATATAATAAAAACTTATGAGGCTTTAATAAATGATAAAAACCTAAATGGTGTTGTAATCGGTATGCCTGTAAAAGATACTATAAAAATAGTAGATGAAAATGGAATAATAAAATCTACACCAAAGAGAGCTACACTTTTTATGGCTCAGACACCTCAAGTTTTTAGAGGAGATGTTTTAATTAAGGCTTATCAAAAAGCTAAAGTTGATGGATTTTTGGGAACAGATGATTCTTCACTAGTAGAGAGATATTTTGGAAATGTAAAGCTACTAGAGGGAGATTATGAAAATATAAAAATAACAACAATAGATGATATGAAATTTTTAGAGGAGGAGAAATAATGATAAAAATATACAATACTATGACAAGAAAAGTAGAAGAATTTATACCACTAAAAGAAAAAGAAGTGTCAATGTATGTTTGTGGACCAACAGTATATAATTATATCCACATTGGAAATGCACGTCCTGCCATAGTTTTTGATACAGTAAGAAGATATTTTGAGTATAGAGGATACAAAGTAAAATATGTTCAAAACTTCACAGATGTAGATGATAAAATTATAAAAAGAGCTAACGAAGAGGGAGTTACTTCTAAAGAGATAGCTAGAAAATATATTGAGGCTTATTTTGAAGATACTAAAAAAGTAAATCTTAAAGAAGAGGGAATGATAAGACCTAGAGCTACTGAATATATAGATGAGATGCAAGAGATAATCAAAAAACTTATAGCTGAAGGTTACGCTTATGAAGTAAATGGAGATGTCTACTTTGAGGTTGAAAAAGATAAAGATGATTATGGTTGTCTTTCTCACCAAGATATTGGAAACTTAAAAGCTGGAGCTAGAATAGAAGTAAATGATATTAAAAAATCTCCACTTGACTTTGCTCTATGGAAAAGTGCAAAACCGGGAGAACCTAGCTGGGATTCTCCTTGGGGAAAAGGAAGACCTGGTTGGCATATAGAATGTTCGGCTATGTCAAGCAAACTTCTTGGGGACGTATTTGACATTCATGGTGGAGGACAAGATCTGATATTCCCACACCACGAAAATGAGATAGCTCAATCAAGATGTAGCTCTCACCAAGAATATGCTAGATATTGGATGCACAACGGATATATCAATGTTAATGGAGAAAAAATGTCAAAATCTTTAGGAAACTTTTTCTTATTAAGAGAAGTTTTAGAGCATTTTGAAGGTAGAGTAATAAGATTTTTTGTTCTAGGTGCTCACTATAGAAAACCAATAGATTTTTCTAACAACGAACTTGAACAAGCTAAATCTGGTCTTGAAAGAATAGATAACGCAGTAGAAAGACTTAGAGAAAAAATAAAATCTGGTGCTGTGGCTGGTGGAGATGACTTATCAGGATTAAAAGATTTACTAAAAGAAACAGAAGAAAGATTTATCCAAGCTATGGACGATGATTTTAACACAGCCCAAGGTATCGGAGTAATATTTGAGCTTATAAAAGAGATAAATAAATATACAGAAGTAGAAAAAATCTCTGAAGAGGGGGTAAAATCTCTACAAATGGCATATGACTATATTGAAAATATAATGGAAAATGTATTTGGTGTCACTTTAAAATCTCAAGAAAATATTGGAAACTTAACAGCTGATTTAGTGGAATTTTTATTAGAAATAAGAAGAAAAGCTAGAGCAGAAAAGAACTGGGCATTATCTGACGAAATAAGAGATAGACTTGGAGAAATGGGAATAAAAATAAAAGACGGAAAGGATAAAACAATATGGTCTCTATAAATCTTAAGGAGACAAACGGTCTTGTACTTGCATATTTAGGGGATTCTGTATGGGAAGTAAATGTGAGAGAGCATTTTGTAGCAAAGGGTTTAAATCTTAGAAACCTTAATAATAAAGTAGTAAAATATGTAAATGCTAAGGCACAAAGTGAAATCTTAGAAAAAATTTATCCTACAGTTGAAGAAAAATATCAAGAGATAATAAGAAAAGCTAAAAATGGAAATATAAAATCTTTTCCTCAAACTTGTACTCAAATGGAGTATAGAAACGCCACAGGTTTTGAAGCTTATATAGCAGGACTTTATATAGATGGCAAAGTTGATGAGATAAAAAAAATCATAGAAGAAAATATTGAGTAAGGATATTAATATGTTTAAAGATATAGTTTCAAATGAAGAGGCAAAAAGTTTTTTAATAAATGAGTTAAAAAATGGAAAAAAAGAGGGAACATATATATTTTATGGAGAAGATAAAGCACTTCTTATGGAGTTTGCTTTGTCTTTTGCCAAAGCGTTAACTTGTAAAAATGAAAAATATGATTTTTGTGATAGATGTGAATCTTGTCTAAGAATGAATAGTCTAACCCATGGAGATTTAGAAATATTTGAAGATGATAATGGTATAAAGATTGATAGTATAAGAGAGATTGCAAAAATATCTTCAAGTGCTACCTATGAGGGTGGAAATAGAATTTTTATTATAAAGGATGCTGAAAAGCTAAAAAAAGAGTCTAGCAATGCACTTCTTAAAATAATAGAAGAGCCAGAAGAGGGAGATTTCTTTATACTACTTTCTAAAAATCTAAATCTTTTACCTACTATAAAGTCAAGATGTACAATAGTAAAGATAAAAAATAAAACTCCTGAGGAATTTGGTATTACTCTTAATGAATATAAATTCTTTTTAGGCAAGGGCAAAGATATAGAGGACTATAAAAAATATGGTTTTGATATAGATGAGGCTTTTTCCTATGAAAATTTAGGAGAGCCACTACAAAACTATGTAAGACTGAAAAAAGAACTGAGAGAGGAAAAAATTGAGGAAAAAATCAAATCTCTTATGGAAAATAAAATAAAAGTCTATAAGGGACTTATAAATCTTTATAAAAATATAGAGTATATTGATGTTGCCGAAAGACTTGTAATAGCTGAAAATATAAGTTTTGCTTGTGAAAATGAAAGATCTGTTGTAATGGAGATTTGCGATTATATTTGCCATTTTATAAAGGATTTTGGAAAACTTGAAAAGATTATGGAAATAAAAAATAGAATAAATTCCAATGTAAATGTAAAGCTTTTACTTAGAGTTTTAATACTAGAATTGTAGTCATAATATGTAAAAACAATTTGTTTAAAATCAGAAAAATAAATAAGTTCTAAAATAGTATCAGTGTAATAAAAGAATATAAAAAATAGTGAAATAATTTGAGAAACAAAAAAACTATTTACAAATTATAAAAAAAGAGTATAATAAAGCTATGGGGATGTATTAAAAGATAAAAAATAAAAATCTCATAAGAGGAGGATATTTATTATGAAAAAATTAGCATTATTATTAGCAGCATTATCAGTAGCATCTGTATCTTATGCAAAAGAAGTTATGCCTGAGGCAGCTCCAGTTGTAGAAGAAGCACCTGTAGTAGAACAAGAAGTTGTTGAAGTAAAAGCAGCTCCAGTATTAAGAGTAACTTCAGTAGGACAAACTTTAAAAGTAGTTGATACTTCAAGTCAAGGAACAAAAAATGATGCAAATATAGGTGAAGCAGTTCATCTAGAAAATAGAGTTGGATTAGCTTTAGGAGATAATTGGACATTTAACTTAATGGCTAGAAAAACTTGGGAAGCATCTACAGATGACGCTCATACAGGAAAAGAAGTATGGGACGGAATGAGATCTGCTGGACATAGAATAGATTTACAAGCAACAAGAAATTTTGAAAACTTCTCACTTGGATTAAGATGGAGAGGAGAAAAAAATCAAGATGCTATCTTCTTACCAGTATCTTATAAATTTGGAATGGTTTCTGGTTGGTTTGATCCAGCTTATTATTTCGTAAATGGAGATAATGCTAATGCTGAAGACTATTTCTATTTAGAAGCTGAACCAGTTCAATTATCTTATGGACCAGTTACTTTAGCTTACTATTTTGAAGGATTTAAATATGCTGGAGATGGATGTGTAGTAGAAGATAAAAAATCTGATTATGCTCATCAAGCTAGATTAAGAGGAACTTTATTCCAAAATGATGATTTCAAAGTTGGAGCAGAATATAGATATCAATTTGCTCAAGATGTTGAAATGTTAAATGGAAAAGATGGATTAGAAAATAATAAACATACAGCTATATTATCACTTGCTTACAATGTAACTGAGAACTTAGTAGTAGATACATATTATCAATATAATTTCAACAAATATGAAGCAAATGATGCATCAGCGAAAGATGATGATTACAAAGGTGAATTTGGTTTAGGATGGACTTACAACTTCTAATCGTTTGATTAGTTAAAGCCTTTAATAAAAAAATAAGATTTTCAAGAGAGAGATTTATTCTCTCTCTTTTTTTCTTTAAAATGTAGCCAGTTGTAGCCAAAAGTGTAGCCAAAATATATTATTTTAACTTTTGGTAATATAATGATATATAAAAAAGTGTAGCCATTTTATAAAATTTTTGGCTACATCATAACTTATTTAAAATAAATGTATTATATTGAATTTTATTAAAATGTAGCCAAAAAAGTGTGGGGTATCTATTATTGGAAAAATTTTTTTATAATTTTAATAACTTTTCTATTCTCAAGTATATATATGTAGGTGGTGTGAAATTTTGGCTACAAATTGGGATTTTTTCATATAACTTATTGTAATAAAAGATTTTAGAGTGTAGCCATTTTTAAATTTTTTTGGCTACACTTGGCTTAAGTTTGTTTTAATATAAAATATTGGTTATATTTATAAAAATAAAACTTTGGCAACATATTCAGTCTAGCTTGGCTAAAAATTATAAATCATAAAAAACTTACCTTTAATATAGTGTAGAAAAGATTAAAAAAATATAAAATAAAAAATAATTTTTTAGGAGTTGCTATAAGAAAAACTTATATCTTTAGAAATCAAAAAAATTAAAATAATAGTCTATCTATTTTTAAGTAATTAGCTTTATTAAAAATAGAATAAAAAAATCAAAAAAATATTTGGTTATAAAATTTCATAAAATCTCTCTCAAAAAATAGAAGTTTATAATATTAACTTATAGTATTATTAATAAAATAAATAGTAATCATATTTTTTTGAAATTATTGCGTTTAGTTGTTGGAAAAATGTTTTGTTTATAGAAAAAACTTTCTTTTTTAGAAATTTTTCGTTAGAATGCCGTTAAAAAAAATACTTGCTTTTCTTTTAAAAAAGATGTATAATTCAAACATAAGGGACAATAAAACGAACAATAAATATAAAAAAGATATATTAAAAAAAGAGTTTATATTTATTTTAAAAATACACTTTAGGAGGAATTTGAATGAAAGTATTTTGTTATGGTGTTAGACCAGTTGAAAAACCATTCTTTGAAAAATTAGCAGAAAAATACAATCTTGATGTTACTTGTACAGAAAAATTCTTAAACTCAAAAGAAACTGCTGAAATGGCAAAAGGACACGAAGTAGTTGTTTTAAGAGCTAACTGTTTTGCTAATAAAGAAAACTTAGATCTTTACAAAGAATATGGAGTAAAATATCTATTAACTAGAACAGTTGGAACTAACCACATAGATATTCCTTATGCAAAAGAATTAGGATTTAAAATGGCATTTGTTCCATTCTACTCTCCTAACGCAATAGCTGAATTAGCTGTTACTCACGCAATGATGTTATTAAGACATATGGCATACACTACTCACAGAACTGGAGTTGAAAGAAACTACACAGTAGATGCAAATATGTTCTCTAAAGAAATAAGAAACTGTACTGTTGGAGTTGTAGGACTTGGAAGAATAGGATTTACAGCTGCTAAATTATTCAAAGGATTAGGAGCAACAGTATTAGGACAAGATTTATTCAAAAAAGAAGGAGTAGAAGACATTCTTACTCAAGTTGAATTAGATGAATTATTAGCTAAAAGTGATATCGTAACATTACACTGCCCATACATTAAAGAAAATGGAAAAGTTGTTACAAAAGAATTCTTAAGCAAAATGAAACCAGGAGCAATCTTAATAAACGCTGCTAGAGGAGAACTTCAAGACGTTCCAGCTTTAGTTGAAGCTTTAGAAAGCGGACACTTAGCAGGATTAGGATTAGACGTTCTAGAAAATGAATCTACTGTATTCTTCAAAGATTTCAAAGGTGGAAAAGTAGAAGATCCAATGGTAGAAAAATTATTAGGAATGTATCCAAGAGTATTAGTATCTCCACACATGGGATCTTATACTGATGAAGCTGTTACAAACATGATAGAAACTACATTCCAAAACTTAAAAGAATATGAAGAAACTGGAGATTGTAAAAACAAAATAAAATAGTTTTTTCAAGGTAGTTTTATAAATTAAGATTTTAAATTTTTTATTAAATACAGAATAACTTACAGAACTAAATTTAATATGGAGGGTAAAGAAAATGGCAAAAGAATTAAACGTTTTTGAAATGGCTCAAGCTCAAGTTAAAAATGCTTGTGACAAACTAGGAATGGAACCAAATGTATATGAATTATTAAAAGAACCACAAAGAGTAATCGAAGTTAACATTCCAGTTAAAATGGACGACGGATCTATAAAAATATTCAAAGGATTCAGATCTCAACACAATGATGCAGTAGGACCTACAAAAGGAGGAATCAGATTCCATCCTAACGTATCTTTAGAAGAAGTTAAAGCATTATCAATTTGGATGACTTTCAAATGCTCTGTAACTGGAATCCCTTATGGAGGAGGTAAAGGAGGAATCATCGTTGACCCTTCTGAATTATCTAAAGGTGAATTAGAAAGATTATCAAGAGGATACATCGACGGAATCTACAAACTAATAGGAGAAAAAGTTGACGTTCCAGCTCCAGACGTAAATACTAACGGACAAATCATGGCATGGATGGTTGACGAATACAACAAATTAACAGGAACTTCTGCAATCGGAACTTTAACTGGTAAACCAGTTGATTTCGGTGGATCTAAAGGAAGAAACGAAGCTACTGGATACGGTGTTGCTGTAACAGTTAGAGAAGCTTGTAAAAAAATGGGAATCGTTGAACCAAAAGTTGCAGTTCAAGGATTCGGAAACGTTGGAGCATTCACAGTTAAAAACATCCAAAAATTAGGTGGAAAAGTTGTAGCTATGTGTGAATACGACAAAGAACACGGACCATATGCTATCTATGACGAAAACGGATTAGATTTCCAAGCTATGTGGGATTACAAACAAGAACACAAAACATTATTCGGATTTGCTAAAGAAATAGCTATCGACGACTTCTGGGGAGCAGACGTAGACGTTGTTGTTCCAGCAGCTCTAGAAAAAGCTATCGATGTTCACCAAGCTGAATTAATCAAAGCTAAACTAGTTTGTGAAGCAGCAAACGGACCAACTACTCCAGCTGCTGACGAAGTATTAAATAAAAAAGGAATCGTTCTTACTCCAGACATCTTAACTAACGCTGGTGGAGTTACAGTTTCTTACTTCGAATGGGTACAAAACCTATACGGATACTACTGGGGAGAAAAAGAAGTTGAAGAAAAAGAAGACATCGCAATGGTTGACGCTTTCGAAGCTTTATGGAAAATCAAAGAAGAATACAATGTTACAATGAGAGAAGCAGCTTACATGCACTCTGTTAAAAAAGTTGCTACTGCAATGAAATTAAGAGGATGGTACTAATCCTTAGTTGTAACTAAATAAGTTATAATATAATTAAGAGTTGGACTTTGTCCAACTCTTTTTTCGTCTTGTTTTTTATTGGAAAACTTACAAAATAATATAATTTATGATATAATAATTCCGAATGATAAAATATTTTAGGAGAAAATAAAATGGCTTTACTACATGTTGATAATTTATACAAAGGTTTTTCAGGAGAAACTCTTTTTAAAAATATAAGTTTTTCTATTGATGAAAAAGATAAAATTGGTGTTATTGGAATAAATGGAGCTGGGAAAACTACTCTTATAAAAATGTTATTAGAAGAGGAAGAAAATGATGTTGATCCAAGTACAAATCAAAGAGGAACTATTAGTAAAAAGGGAAATTTAAGAATAGGATACCTTTCTCAAAATATAAATCTTAATTATGAAAATACTGTTTTTGATGAATTGATGCTTGTTTTTGGAAGTGTTTTAGAGGATTATAAAAAAATACAAGAACTTAGTTTTAGAATAAATTTAGAGCCAGATAATTTTGATAAAATAATGGAAGAATTAGCAGTTGTCACTACTCGCTATGAACAAGAGGAAGGATATGCTATTGAATATAAAGTTAAACAAATCTTAAATGGATTAAGTGTTCAAGAAGATTTATGGAAGCAAAAAATAGGAGATCTTTCTGGAGGACAAAAATCTAGAGTGGCTTTAGGAAAAATCTTATTAGAAGAACCAGAACTTTTGATACTAGACGAGCCTACAAACCATTTGGATTTGGTAGCTATTGAGTGGCTAGAAAAATTTTTAAAAGATTATAATAAAGCTGTAATGGTAGTGTCTCATGATAGATATTTTTTAGACAATGTAGTTGGAAGAATTTTTGAAATAGAGGGACATACTTTAAAAACTTATAAAGGAAACTTTACAGAGTATACTATTCAAAAAGAGGTTTATCTATCTGGAGCAATGAAAGCTTTCGAAAAAGAGCAAGAAAAAATCAAACAGATGGAAGAATACATAAGACGTTACAAGGCTGGAATAAAATCAAAACAAGCTAGAGGAAGAGAAAGTCTTTTAAATAGAATGGAAAAAATGGAAAATCCAGTCGTAAATGTTAGAAAGATGAAACTTAAATTTGATATAGATAGACCAAGTGTAGATAGGGTTTTAAAAATCCAAAATCTTTCAAAATCTTACGATGGAAAGAAAATATTCCAAAATCTAAATCTTGAAATATTTAGAGGAGAAAGAGTTGGAATAATTGGAAAAAATGGTGTTGGAAAATCAACTCTTTTAAAAATAATAAATGGTACAGAAAAAGCTGATAGTGGAGTAGTAACAATAGGAGAAAAAGTAACAATAGGATACTATGACCAAAATCACAAAGGACTTGATGAAAAAGCGAGTATTTTAAATGAATTCATGTTTAACTATCCAATGAGCGAGGAAGATGTAAGAAGACTTGCGGGAGGATTTTTATTCCCAGAAGAAGATGTATTTAAAATAATAGGTTCTTTAAGTGGTGGAGAAAAAGCAAGGGTAACTTTAATGAAACTTATTCTAAAAAAAGCTAACTTCTTGGTGCTAGACGAACCAACAAACCATTTGGATATCTATTCAAGAGAAGTTTTAGAAGAAGCTTTGGAAGATTATCAAGGAACAATCCTGATAGTATCTCATGATAGATATTTCTTAGAAGGAATAGTAAATACTATCTATGAAATAACAGAAAACGGAGCTGAAAAGTTCCACGGAAATTATAAAGAATATTGTGAAAGAAAAAATAAGCCTGTTGTTGAAAAAGATACAAAAGGTGTAAATGATTATGAAGAACAAAAAAGAGTAAAAAATAGAATATCTTCTTTAGAGAAAAAATATAACGAAACAGAAAAATTTATAGAAAAATTAGAGGAGAAAAAGTCACTTTTAGAAGAGGACTATAATCAAGCTGGAAAAGAAAATAATCTTGATAAGCTATTGGAAATCCAAGAAAAGATGGAAAAATTAGATGATGAGATTATGGAATCTATGGAAAAATGGGAAGATATAGAAAAAGAATTAAAAATTTTAAAAAAAGCTTTGTAATTTTTAAAAAATATGATACAATACTTTGTGCTATATAATTAAATTGACTTTTTCTCAAAAAAAAGTTATAATATTTAAGTTATATAATAAAAATTAAAAATATAAAAATTTAAATCGGAAGGAGGGTAAAATGCCTACTCTAAATCAATTAGTTAAAAAGGGGAGACAAACTTTAGAAGAAACAAGTAAATCTCCAGCATTACAAGGAAACCCACAAAAAAGAGGAGTTTGTGTAAGAGTTTATACAACTACACCTAAAAAACCTAACTCAGCTTTAAGAAAGGTTGCCAGAGTAAAATTAACAAACGGACTTGAAGTTACTTGCTACATCCCAGGAGAAGGACACAACTTACAAGAACACTCAATCGCACTTATAAGAGGTGGAAGAACAAAAGACTTACCAGGGGTTAGATACAAGATAATCAGAGGAGCACTAGACACAGCTGGTGTTAACAACAGAAAACAATCTAGATCTAAATATGGAATGAAAAAAGCGTAATAATTTAAGGAGGTGACACAGTTTAAATGTCAAGAAGAAGAGCAGCAGTTAAAAGAGATGTATTACCTGATTCTAGATATAACGATAAGGTAGTTACTAAAACTATAAATGCACTAATGGTAGATGGAAAAAAATCTTTATCTGAATCAATATTCTATTCAGCTATGGACTTAATAAAAGAAAAAACTGGTAAAGAGGGGTACGACGTTTTCAAACAAGCTATGGAAAACATTAAACCTCAAATCGAAGTAAGATCAAGAAGAATCGGAGGAGCTACATACCAAGTTCCTACAGAAGTTAGATTAGAAAGACAACAAACTTTAGCATTAAGATGGTTAAAAGCTTATACTAGAGAAAGAAAAGAATATGGTATGGTAGAAAAATTAGCAGCTGAATTAATCGCAGCATCTAACAATGAAGGTGCAACTGTTAAGAAAAAAGAAGATACATATAGAATGGCTGAAGCTAACAGAGCTTTCGCACACTACAAATATTAATTTTTGTATTTTGGCGTAATTTAATTAGGAGGAATAAACTAGATGGCTAGACAAGTTTCATTAGAAATGACTAGAAACATTGGTATAATGGCTCACATTGACGCTGGTAAAACTACAACAACTGAAAGAATTCTTTTCTATACAGGAGTTAACCACAACCTTGGAGAAGTTCATGATGGAGCTGCTACAATGGACTGGATGGAGCAAGAGCAAGAAAGAGGTATCACAATTACTTCAGCTGCTACAACATGTTTCTGGAAAAATCATAGAATAAATATAATAGACACACCAGGACACGTGGACTTTACTGTTGAAGTTGAAAGATCTCTTAGAGTTCTAGACGGAGCAGTAGCAGTATTCTCAGCAGTTGACGGGGTTCAACCTCAATCTGAAACTGTATGGAGACAAGCAGACAAATACCAAGTACCAAGAATGGCTTTCTTTAATAAAATGGACAGAATCGGAGCTAACTTCGAAATGTGCGTTAACGACATTAAAGAAAAATTAGGAGCAAATCCTGTACCTATCCAATTACCAATTGGAGCAGAAGATGCTTTTGAAGGAATTATAGACCTTATCGAAATGAAAGAAATCGTTTATATGGACGATAAAGGTAAAAATATAGAAGAAAGAGAAATCAGAGCTGAATATGCTGATAAAGCAGAAGAAATGAGAGAAGCTATGATTGAATCTATCGTTGAATGTGATGACGAATTAATGGAAAAATATCTTGGTGGAGAAGAAGTTTCTAATGAAGAAATAAAATCTGCATTAAGAGCAGGAACAATTGGAAACATGATAATTCCTGTATTATGTGGAACAGCATTTAAAAATAAAGGAATCCAACCTTTACTAGATGCAGTTACATTATACATGCCAGCTCCAACTCAAAAAGGAGTTATTAAAGGACATGAATATAAAAATGAAGAAAATGCAATAGAATTACCTATATCAGATGAGGCTCCATTTGCAGCTTTAGCATTCAAAGTTATGACTGACCCATTTGTAGGAAGATTAACATTCTTTAGAGTATATACTGGAATAGTTGAAAAAGGTTCTTATGTTCTTAACTCAACAAAAGGTAAGAAAGAAAGAATGGGAAGATTACTTCAAATGCATGCTAATAAAAGAGAAGAAATTGATGTTGTTTACTGTGGAGATATCGCAGCAGTTGTTGGATTAAAAGATACAACAACAGGAGATACTTTATGTTCAGAAACAAATCCAATAATTCTTGAAAAAATGGAATTCCCTGAACCAGTTATATCAGTAGCTGTTGAACCAAAAACAAAAGCAGACCAAGAAAAAATGGGAATTGCTTTAGCAAAACTAGCTGAAGAAGACCCTACATTCAAAGTTAAAACTGATGAAGAAACTGGACAAACAATTATATCAGGAATGGGAGAATTACACCTTGATATCATTGTTGACAGAATGAGAAGAGAATTTAAAGTAGAATCAACTGTTGGTAAACCACAAGTTGCTTATAGAGAAACTATTACTTCTGGAACTGAGCAAGAAGTTAAATATGCTAAACAATCTGGAGGTAAAGGACAATACGGACACGTTAAATTAAGAATCGAACCTTTAGAAGGAAAAGATTTTGAATTTGTTAACGAAATTACTGGAGGAGCAATTCCTAGAGAATATATCCCTGCAGTAGAAAAAGGATGTAGAGAAGCTCTTGAAAATGGAGTTGTAGCTGGATATCCTTTAGTTGGAGTTAAAGTAACTCTTTATGATGGATCATTCCATGAAGTTGACTCATCAGAAATGGCATTCAAAATTGCTGGTTCAATGGCAATGAAACAAGGTGCTGAAAAATGTAAACCAGTTATTCTAGAACCTATGTTCAAAGTAGAAGTAACTACTCCAGAAGAATATATGGGAGATATCATCGGAGATATCAACTCTAGAAGAGGAATGGTTGGAGGTATGACAGACAGAAATGGTGCTAAAATCATTGATGCTAAAGTACCTTTATCAGAAATGTTTGGATATGCAACTGACTTAAGATCTAAATCTCAAGGAAGAGCAAACTACTCAATGGAATTTGAAAGCTATGTACAAGTTCCTAGAAATATTCAAGATGAAATTAAAGCAGCAAGAGGAAGATAATAATCTAAGCTTTATTTAGCTCTAAGGGATAAAATCCCTTAGAGTTGAAACTAAAATAAATAAAAAACAAAAAATGTAAATAATCTTAGGAGGAAAAAATGGCAAAAGAAAAATTTGACAGAAGCAAACCCCATGTAAACATTGGTACAATAGGACACGTTGACCATGGAAAAACAACAACAACAGCAGCAATATCAAAAGTATTATCAGACAGAGGACTAGCTGAAAGAGTAGACTTTGATAAAATCGACGTTGCTCCAGAAGAAAGAGAAAGAGGAATAACTATCAATACAGCTCACATAGAGTATACAACAGAAAAAAGACACTATGCACACGTTGACTGTCCAGGACATGCTGACTATGTAAAAAACATGATTACAGGAGCAGCTCAAATGGACGGAGCAATCCTAGTTGTATCAGCAGCTGATGGACCAATGCCTCAAACAAGAGAACACATACTATTATCAAGACAAGTTGGAGTACCATACATCGTAGTATACTTAAATAAAGCAGATATGGTTGACGACGAAGAATTATTAGAATTAGTAGAAATGGAAGTAAGAGAATTATTAACTGAATATGGATTCCCAGGAGATGAAGTACCAGTAGTCGTTGGATCATCATTAGGAGCATTAAACGGAGAACAAAAATGGGTAGATCAAATAATGGCATTAATGGATGCAGTAGATAGCTACATTCCAGCGCCAGAAAGAACAATAGACAAACCATTCTTAATGCCAATCGAAGACGTATTCACAATAACAGGAAGAGGAACTGTTGTAACAGGAAGAGTAGA